>NZ_JASJXO010000057.1:0-26950 GCF_035018625.1 Subtercola sp. RTI3
AGATGTGTATAAGAGACAGGGGCTACACCGTCGCCGTCCCGCCTCCACCGGTTCCGTTGGTTGTCATTGAGACCGTCACCGGCAAGTCCTACGCGCACACTTCAAACAGTTTCACGAATAACCCGGCGTCACCGATTCAGTGGCCCTTCACTACCGGGGTGCCGATCAGTGACGGCTTCGGACCCCGGCTCGCGCCATGTTCTGCGTGCTCGAGTTTCCATAAGGGCCTGGACATGAACCCGGGGGAGGGTGCACCGATCCAGGCGATGGCTGACGGTGTCGTGTCCACAGTTGTCTCCAAGGACGACGGGGGTCTTGGCGTGTACGTGGTCATCGATCACGTCATCGATGGTCAGAATGTGCAGAGCTGGTACGGGCACATGCTTACTGGATCCGTCGCCGTCACCAAAGGACAAAAGATCACCGTCGGCCAGCTCGTCGGGAACGTCGGTAACACCGGCACAAGCACCGGGGCGCATTTACATTTCGAGGTGCATGTGAACGGAACCGCCATTGACCCGTACGCGTGGCTGAAATCCCACGTGACGGCGTGAGGGCTCGCCGATGCTGCAATCCGAACCGTCTTACCCCGCCATTGTTACTCCGAAGGCACCGCCCCGGGCTGCTGTGCGGCAGCTGGAACGGGTGCCGTGCGTTCCGGTGTGAGAGTGGCGGCTGGTCCTTCGGATGCGGGTAGGCGCAGGCGGCGTAGCAGGAGGGCGTTGACGGCGACGATGACGCTGGAGTGGAGCCGGACATCGAGATCGCAGCGATTTCTGGGCTTAGTTTGATGCCGAACGGGAGGAAGAAGACCCCTGCTGTGATCGGCAGAGCGATCAGGTTGTAACCGATCGCCCAGCCCAGGTTTTTCCGCATTTTTCGGACCGTGCCTTGACCGATCCGGAGGGCGACAGGCACGTCTAGCGGGTCCGAGCGCATCAGCACCACGTCGGCGGTTTCGATGATGACATCCGTGCCGGCACCGATCGCGATCCCAAAGTCAGCTTGAGCGAGAGCGGGCGCATCGTTGACCCCGTCACCGACCATTGCGACTTTCTTCCCGGCGCTCTGCAGCTCAACAATTTTGGCTGTCTTGTCCTCAGGGAGAACTTCGGCGATGACGGTATCGATGCCGAGTTGGGCTGCGATCCGGTTCGCGGTTGCCTCGTTTTCGCCGGTGAGCATGACCACCTGTATGCCCGCTTCGTGCATTGCGGCGACCGCGGCAGCCGCCGTGTCGCGTGCTGCGTCGGCCAGCGCAATGACACCCGTCGCCCGGCCGTCTACAGCGACAAGGACTGCGGTGCGCCCGGTTGACGCAAGCGCTTCTCGTTGTACCGCGACCGGGGAGATATCGATTCCTTGTGCGGCCATCAGGTTGCGGTTGCCCACGAACACGTGGCGCCCGTTGACGCTCGCCCCTGCGCCGTGTCCCGGGACATTCCGAAAGCCCGTGGCCGTGAAAGTTTCGACACTACGTCTGAGCGCGTAGTTCACGATCAGTGCGACGAGGACCAGCCAGAATGCGGCCCGGTCGGCGAGCCTCTGGCCGGGCGCTTTGGAATTCTGGGTTTCCTGGACCAGGGCGACTATCTGAGCGACAGCGACGTCGGCTGTGGTTCGCAGATAAGTGCAGGGACCGACTGTCCGGAGCAGTGGTAGCCGCACTCTTGAACCCAAGATGTCAAATCTGCAACGGAGGTCAGGGCAGGATCGAAGGTGACGTCAGCGGTCTGAGCGACTGGGTTTGTATCGACGCTCAGCACTCCAGGGCGGCGTAGCAGCACCGAATCAGCGACTGCCTTCGACGAGGCTCAGTTGACACCGCCGAATTCCATCACTGCGCTCTCAGTTTTCTGAACCATTGATTCCTCTCACATTGCAGAACTGGGTGCCAAGAACTTTGCCCTCAGGCAAGGGTCAGTTGCGTCTGAGCGCGGCCCGACGGGTTTCGAACTCGGTCTCATCGATCTCGCCGCGCGCGAACCGGTCGCTGAGCAACCGTTCCGCGGTGTGGTGCGGAGCCGCCGCCGCCCCCATCAGCCGCACCTCTCCCTTTTTTCGACGGTACCGTGCCGCGTACGCCAGCAGTAGGGCCGTTCGTCCTGCCATCCTCCGCCGCAAACAGAACAGGGAGCAGTGCCACCTCCCGATACATAATCAGACGGCAGTTGCGGCTCACCGGGGTTGCCACACACTGGAACCTGTACCCCTAGGGGGGCCTGTCAAGAGATGCCCTCATACCCCGTTCGTGCTTGAGTGGCTGCGGATTGTTTTGTGGAATTTAGTGCACTTCGGCCTTGACGGGTCACAGTGGGTGCATACTATTGTTGATACCCCTCGGGGGTATAGGAGGTTTGTGATGGTCGGCTACGCCAAAACGAAAGAAGATTTACTCAAACGGCTTCGCCGTGCTGAGGGACAAGTTCGCGGCATCCAGCGGATGGTCGAAGAAGATACCTACTGCATCGACATTCTGACCCAGGTCTCCGCTGCCACGAAAGCGCTAGAGACTGTTGCGCTGTCGCTGCTGGATGATCACTTAATGCACTGCGTCGCGGAAGCGACCGCAGAAGGCGGCACGGTCGCGGATGAAAAGCTGCACGAAGCATCCGCCGCGATTGCCCGCCTCGTCCGCTCCTAACCAACTAATCCACAGACAAGGACAGATAATGACCCTTCACACCGACCTCGGTCTCACCGACACCAATAACTCCTGCGCGTGCGGCACGGGAACCCACGCCCATGCCGAACCCACGACGTCAGCCCACCAGGGTGCACCGTCCACGGGCGAGGGTGTCATCCGGGAGCACTATTCGGTTGGTGGGATGACCTGCAGCCACTGCGTCGCGAGCGTCACTGAAGAAGTCTCCGCTCTGGAGGGGGTGCAGAGCGTCAGCGTGAACTTGAACGCCGGCGGAACGTCTCGGATCATGGTGGTCAGCAGCAAGCCGGTACCCGCCGATCAGGTCCGGGCGGCGGTCATCGAGGCCGGCTATACGGTGGTGGATGCGTAACTGATGAGCGCCACGGATGTTGAACTCGAGATCGGCGGGATGACCTGCGCGTCGTGCGCGACACGCGTGGAACGGAAACTGAACCGCATCCCCGGCGTTGAGGCGAGCGTGAACTACGCCACCGAAAGAGCGAGGGTGCGAGCCTCTGACGGCATCGCCACCGACACCCTGATCGCGGCGGTCGCGGCTGCGGGCTACACCGCCGCGCTTCCCGCCCAGGCCTCATCTACCGCGGTTCCTGCTGCGGTTGCTGGTGAGACGGATCTGCTTCGCCAGCGGCTCTCCATCTCCATCCTGATGACGGTGCCGGTGGTGCTGCTGTCGATGATTCCGGTGCTGCAGTTCACGAACTGGCAATGGTTGGCTCTTACCCTCGCAGCACCCGTCGCGGTCTGGGGGGCCTGGCCGTTTCACCGTGCCGCGTTCACCAACGCCAGGCATGGTGCGGCGACGATGGACACCCTGATCAGTGTCGGTGTGCTGGCCGCGTTCGGCTGGTCGCTGTACGCGTTATTCTTTGGTACCGCCGGGGTGCCCGGGATGCACATGAGCTTCACTTTCACGAACACCGGCGCCGGTGGCCAAGACATCTATCTCGAAGTGGCGACCGCGGTGACCGTGTTCATCCTCGCCGGACGCTACATCGAAGCTCGAGCAAAGCGTGAGTCCGGTGCTGCTCTCCGCGCGCTCCTGGAACTTGGCAGCACAGAAGCCTCCCTGCTCAGAAGCGGAACAGAAACTCGGGTTCCCGTCAATTCCCTTATGCCCGGTGACGTGTTCGTGGTGCGGCCGGGGGAGAAGATCGCTACCGACGGCCTCGTCACCGATGGCGCGTCAGCGGTCGATCTCAGCATGCTGACCGGCGAATCAGTACCCGTCGAGGTCTCTGTCGGCAGTCGGGTCGTCGGCGCGACCGTGAACGTCGGCGGCCGACTGATCGTCGAAGTAACCCGGGTGGGCGCCGACACCGAACTCGCCCGCCTCGGCAGACTCGTCGAAGAAGCCCAAACCGGTAAAGCCGACGTGCAACGCCTCGCCGACCGGGTCTCTGCCGTGTTCGTGCCCATCGTGATCGGCCTCGCCCTGGCCACTCTCGCTGTCTGGCTGCTCATCGGCGCAACACCCGAGGCCGCGTTCACTGCCGCTGTTGCCACACTGATCATCGCCTGCCCGTGCGCGCTGGGCCTTGCCACCCCGACCGCGCTGCTCGTCGGCACCGGGCGCGGCTCCCAACTCGGCATCCTGATCCGCGGCCCGCAAATACTCGAACGCACCCGCCAGGTCGACACCGTCGTCCTGGACAAAACCGGCACGATCACCACAGGCCTGATGAGCATGACCGACCTGCACGCCGTGCACGGTTTGGACGACACCGAACTCCTCCGAATGGCCGCGGCGGCCGAAAACGGTTCAGAGCATCCCGTCGCCCGCGCCATCGTCACCGCCGCAACCACAGCAGACGGCAAACCAGGCAACGCTGAAGATTTTCAGTCTCACCAGGGTTTCGGAGTGCAGGCTGTCGTGGACGGGCAACTCGTGCTCGTCGGGCGTGCGAGCTGGCTGAGCGCAGAATGGAACGTCCTCGTCCCCGATGGGCTCCTGGCCGCCGCTGATGCAGCCGAGACCGGCGGAAAGACAGCGGTCACCGTCGCCTGGGACGGTGAAGCACGCGGCGTGATCATTGTCGGCGACAGCATCAAATCCACGAGTGCGGCTGCGATCGCCGAATTCCGGCGGCTCGGCCTGACACCGGTTCTCCTCACCGGGGACAACGAAGGCGCCGCCCGTGCGATCGGCGCCCAGGTCGGAATCGTCGACGTCCGCTCCGAAATCACCCCGCACGGCAAACTCGACACCATTCGTGAGCTGCAAGCCCACGGCCGCGTCGTGGCCATGGTCGGCGACGGGGTCAACGACGCCGCTGCCCTCGCCGCCGCGGATCTCGGCATCGCGATGGGCACCGGGACCGACGCCGCGATCGCAGCAAGCGATATCACCGTGATGAGTGGAGACTTGCTCGTCGTCGGCGACGCCATCCGGCTTGCCAGGCGAACCCTCGGAATCATTAAGGGGAACCTGTTCTGGGCACTGGCCTACAACGTCGCCGCGATCCCGATCGCCATGCTCGGCCTCCTCAACCCACTCTTCGCCGGCGCCGCAATGGCGCTGTCCTCCGTCTTCGTCATCAGCAACAGCCTGCGACTACGCCGCTTTCACGGCCACGACAGTGACCACGTCAGCGGCATTCCCTCAACCACGGCCTCGCCCGACCGGACTCTGAGCAGCGTCAGCTAAGCCGAGTCTCGCGTCGTTCACCCGAGACAATGTCGGTGTCGACCAAAGGTCATTCCCGAGGAGGCTGGGATAGGGCTGATTCCGGCAAGTTTGGCTAGTGCTGCTTCGGAACGGATGCGCTCTGGGTTGTCGCCGACGACGATGAGTATCTCGGTGGCGGTATCGACGCCGATGCCGAATGGTTCAACGAGCTGCGGTGCTGTTCGAAGGACGAGTCCCTCGATCATGGTCTCGAGTTCCGCGATCTCGGCGTCGAGGGTAAGCCAAGGCCGGGCGAGGAAACGCAGCGTGTGGCGGATGCTGTCATCGGGCGTATTCAGCAGGGTTGGCCGCAGCGATCCAGGAAGTGGGCGAGCATGATCTGGGTCTTACCGGCGGTGTCTTGACGGAGCTGGTCGGAGCCGTGGATGAGCGTGGCCTTGAGCGTGATCATGGCTGAGGTGCGGTCTTTCACGGCTGTGTCGTGGGCAACCTTCAACTGCCGAATCATTTCCACCGCCCCATCAGCGGACTTTGGTTCCGCTGTCGCGTAACCGGCCAGCACCGCTCGGGCGGCGTTCTCCGCGTCGAGGGTATCGGATTTGCCGGCGAGTCGTCGCATGCGACGGTCGGGCCGGTTGACCTCGACGACGCGGTGCCCGTTGCGGCGGATGAACGAGGTGAGGCCGGCGCAGTACGAGCCGGTGACCTCGATACCGAACGGGATGATTTGCCCGAACCCGTTCGCCCAGTCGAGCAGCTGCTGGTAGCCGCCGTTATCGGTCGCGATCGTCAGCGACGTAGCCGGAGCGAGTCAAATTGAGGGGCGCCGGAGCTGCCATGGTGATCCTATTCTGGCGGAGTTAGGTCTCGTTCCCAGAGGCTCATTCGCAGCGGTGTCATCACGAGCTCGACATGGCCCTGCTCGCGCAGAACCCGGCAGGTCGACTGGACTGCGTGCCCCTCGGTTCTCATCGTGTCGATGAAACCCAGCATCAATGGTTGCGGGGGCCTGATTCCCCACGAAGAAACTCGTCGCCGCTTTGAGAATTGCGACGTCTTTGCGGAGGCGTTTGTTTTCCGCCCGAGGCTCCCGCACCGGCCGCACCACCCGTTCACACAGCAGAACCGATCTTTTTCGGCTTCACATACATCCTTCAACTCAAAAGGACGCGGCACCAAACCTGAGGCGCTTCATACACCACGGACACGCCAGTGGGGGACAGTCTGCGGGGCCCCGGGGCTGTCGGAGGTATTCGAGCACTGGTTGCGCGCGATCTCAGCCGGCGTTGCCGTTGCGTTTTTCGCATTCTTCTCCGATGGGGTCGCAATCGGTGGTCTCGATGGATTCGTCACCGCTCTCCGTATTCCGATCACGATCGGTATCGGCTTCACGGTGTCGCTGCTGGTCGCCGAACTCAATTTCGGGCTCGGCAGCGACAACGGCAATAGGGCGAAGGTCGCGATCCTGCTCGCCACTCTCATCGACGCGGTTCTCGCAACCGTCGTGCTGTGGCCCCGGAATCGGTGGTATCACCGCGTCTAAACGCGGGCTCCCGCCAAATGACTCACTATAGGCTGGACCGAGGTGGCGGCGTCAGCCGGAGCAGTTTTCGATTAACCACGTCTTAATGCCGGTGACCTGTACACCGAACGCATCGGTATCGAGGTGTGGGCCCGGCTCATCTGCCGCAACACCAGACGGCGTGGGCGTCTGAGCTGGAGTCGGTGTCGGGGTGGCGCTGAGCTCGCTGCCGTACTCGTTGACGAGCTTCGCGAGTGTCTCGTAATGACTCGTCAGTGCGGCTGGTGCAATGGCTGTCATCCTCTCGATGGTGCTGCGGATGTCGGCGATCGCGCCCGGGTCGGTCGCGAACGACAGATTCGTTGGCACCAATGCCAGTGAGATGACGTTGTTAGCTGTCTCGGTGCACGCTTCGTCCTGGCTGCCGTAGCCGCCCCAGTTGGTTGCCGCAGCTGTCGACGTGGGCGTTCCCGCACCTATGGTGGGCGGGGCGGGGGATTCAGCGGTGCACCCAGTGAGAACGACAAGAGCGCCGGCCAGACCGAACGCGGCCGAGAGAGCGCGACGAGAATTCCCACTATGACGCTGTCGAGTGTTCATCGGTGGTCTCTCACGTACCTCACTGTATGCGGCGATAGCCTCGACGGCCAGCGGGCGCGTTCGTGAGAGGCGATGCGGGCACGTAACCTGAAGACTGCAGAGACAGAGGGGAATAGATGCGCCTGTTCTTCGTCGTTGTGCGCATCCTGGCACTCGGTACGGTGGTGACAGCGCTGATCTCTCGTGCGGATTGCGTCTTCGCCACGCACACGTGCCGCGCCGACAACCTACTGAGCTACTTCACCATTCAAAGCAATCTCGCTTACGCCGTACTACTTGCAGTTTTGCTCGTGCTCGGTGTCGCCGGGTGGCGGGAACGCTCCTGGATGACTGCGGTCAGAATGCTCCTCACGACCTACCTCATCGTATCGGGCGTAACTTTCTGCCTACTGATCCTGAACGCCGGTCTCTCAGATATACCGTTCCTTGTGCCGGCCTCGTCAAAGATTCTGCACTTCGTGATCCCCGCCTACGCCCTCATCGATTTTCTGTTGAACCCGGCCAGACGCCGTCTGCGCTGGGCGGTGTTGGGTGTCTCGCTGATCTTCCCCGCGCTCTACGGCGCGTACACGCTGATTCGCGGGCCTGCCACCGGATGGTATCCGTACATTTTCTTCGACCCGGCGTGGACAGGGAGTTACGCGGCGACCGGGTTCTATGCGGCAATCCTGGCTGCGCTGATCGCCGCGATCTCGGCCGGACTCGTCGCCACCACCAGGCTCACCAGTCCTCTGCAGCCCTTCGTCGCCGCCGTCCCTGCTCAAACAAGAGCTGACCGGCACGACGAGTCGGCACGGGTAGCGTCGACATTCGACGTACGGTAGAGCATCGATCGCCCTCCGGCGACAGAGAGCCACCCCGTAACGAAAGGGTCTACGACCATGGCAGAAAACGCCACCCTGCATGGCGGTGCCGAGCAGATCCAGGCCGCTCTGGTCACCGCCATCGGCCGGCTGCTCAGCAGAGACGTCCCGGAGAGTGAGTGGCGATTCGAACTCGGTGCGATCCGGTATCAGTCCGGGGACCAGTGGGAGCACCGGAACGCGTTCTTGTTCTCCTACACGCTCGCACGGTTCATTGTCGGCATCGACTCCTGTGTCAGCGGGGAACACGCGTTGAGCCCAACGAACAGCTTCGACCCGCCCGATGTCACAGAATTCGTCACCAACTTCACCGACGCAGTGCGCGGGAACGACTCCCGTAGCGCGTTGACGATCTGGGCCGGCGAGATCAGCGACCACCGGACCGCAGGCTACGGGCCCACGCAAGTCGCTTCGATGTTCGCGCTGTACGACTACCTCCGCGCACTGTCTCGGATCCCCGAATTCGGCACCGACCTGATCGCAGACGCGGCGAACGTCATGCCCGCCCCGTTCGGTGACGACGTGTGGCTTGAACCAGTCTCCGGCTGACCCCGGCCGAGCCGGGCGGGTGTTCCGATCCCGGCCGGTCCTGCTGCTCGCGTTCGCTTTCGCCGTGATGGCCGACCCTGTGTCGTCTGTCGCCTACGCGGTCGAAGCGGCCCTGCGCGCCCTGAACGGTGACCTCGGCCTGCTGGTCGCCACCATGGGCCTGGTCGTGGCCATCATCGCTCTCGTTGTGGTGAACTACCAACAACTCATCGAACGATACCCACAAGGCGGGGGAGCGTCAGCCGCGGTCGGGGAAGCGTTCGGTGACGGCTGGTCTTTCGTCCCGATCGGCGCACTGGTCGTGGACTTCGTGCTCACGATCGCGATCAGTGTCTCTGCTGGCGCGTCCGCGATCATCGCGTACCTGCCAATGCTCGCACCGTTCCGGCTGATCCTAGCCGTTGGGCTTCTCGTTATCGTTGCCGGGCTGACCTGGTTCGGGCACCTCGGCCGGCTGATTTTTGCGTTCATGACCATCGCCTTCATCATCATCGCCGTCACCGTGCTGATCTTCGGTCTCTCCGCGACACCGCAACCGACGGGAACAATCACGACCAGCCCGGGCACCGGATCCGTACTCGCCGTGATCCTCGCGTTCCCGGTAGCAATGGCACTCGCCACGGGTGTCGAAGCGCCCTCCTCTGCGATCGCGCAGCTCGGCCAGCTCGACAAAAACAACCGGCGCCGGTTCGGGCAGATCACCTTGTGGATGACCCTCGGTATCGTCGGCGCCATCACTCTCGGACTCGCAGCCGAAGCCGCGCACCTGCAGATCGGTATTCCGACCACCGATACCACCCAGATCGCAGAACTCGCCCGCGTTGCCGCCCCGCCTGGAGTATTCGCCGCCTTTCAACTCGTCACAGCACTTCTTCTGCTCTCCGCCGCGAGCTCCTCCTTCCAAGCCGGCCCCGGACTGCTGAAAGCACTCGCCCGCCGACAAACCACATCCGGTGCGTTCACCGGCATCCTCCCCAGTTTCGTTGGCCGGACGAACAGTCACTTCACGCCGTTCTGGGGGGTGCTGATCTTCGCCGGGCTCGCGATCGCCGTCACAGTGGTCGGTGGCGGCAACGACCAACAGCTCGTGCTCTTCTACGCGGTGTCCGTGTTCCTCAGCTTCCTCGCCGGCCTGCTCGCCATGGCCTACTTCTCACGGCGAGAAAAACGGTGGGCATACCTCCTGCTGAACTTGGTCGGCGTGATCGTTGTCGCGTTCACCCTGCTGGCCAACCTCACCCGCGGCCTCCCTCTGATCAGCCTCGCCGGCGCCCTCCTCATCGGTGCGGCTCTCTACACGCTCTGGCGGCGGGCGGGTAGACCGGAAGGTATCCGGCAGGCCGAATCTGAATGATGAAGACCAGGCCCCGGAGGTTCTGGTGTCAACACCCGCACCTGCTGGCATGATCTGCCCGGATTCGTGGCGTCTCGCCCTGGGTTTGGTGGAGGCTCTACTTGACCCGTTCTCTCATGTGGGAGACGGGGACTTGTGAATAGTAGTCGTTCTCCTTCTCGATCGGTGGGATCGGGCCGACGTCACCATGAAGGCGGCGTTGGTTGAACCAATCGATGTACTCATCGACAGCGATTTCGAGATCGTCGATGACCCGCCGGGGGCCGCGGTCACGGATTAATTTCGCTTTGAACAGCGGGTTGAACGCTTCGGCCATCGCATTGTCATAGCTGTCGCCTTTGGATCCGACGGACACGACGACTTCTGCGTCCGCGAGGCGTTCGGTGTGTTCAGTAGCAACAGGGTTCAGCAATGAGACCTGATGGGCGGCCGTGCCGAGTTGCGGAACGACGAAGACGAGGACGGCCCACAGCAAGATGGGGAGAAGCAATGCTGTTGCTTCGCTTTTGCTTCGGAGTCCGCTTATCATTCCGATGCTGACGAAGCCCATCAGGAACGCCCAACCTGTGGTGTAGAAGAGCATGATCTGCAGAGCATTTGTTGCAGGGAGCAAGCTGCCAGTGATCACACCTATCGAAATCCAGTTCGTGGCGGCCGAGATGACCAGCACGATAGCCAACCACGCGCCCTGGCCGGCAAGCTTGCCGGCCAGATATCCGACGCTTGACATGGGGCGGCTGAGAACGAGGTCGGAGGTATTCATCTTTCGGTCGCGAAGGGTTGCCTGCACTCCGGCTACGCTTGCAAGGAGGGCCCCGATGAGTACCAGATAGATGACGGTGTTGCTCATGTAGCGAAGCGGCGACACCCCGGTGAACGGATTAGGTGCGATTGTCAGGCCATCCTGGAGAACTTGGTTGTAGACAGCTGTGACGGTCTGGTTCGTCTACCATCCGATGATGCTTGACGCCGCGATCATGCCGAGAAAGACGGCCAGGAGTGTGCGTGGGAGGCGGTCCCGGGAGGCGTTGAGAATCTCGTAACGAATGACGGTGCCCACGTTTCTCATCATTCGTTGCCCAGGCCGTGACTTCCGAGAGGAGGTGGGTGTTCATGAAGACCGTCATACCGAGCTCGCGGTTCATCCGCACAATCGTTTCGCGAAGGGTCTTCACCCCCTGGGGGTCAAGTCCGGACGTGGGCTCGTCCAGAAACAGGACCGACGGCAGGTGCAAGATCGCTTGTGCGATACCCACTCGTTGGCGCATGCCTTTACTGAAGGTGGAGAGCCGTTCGTTTTCATGTCCGGTGAATTCAAGAAAATCGAGGGTCTCGGCGATCCGGTGATCCACGTTGATGACCCCGGAGAGCCTGCCGAAGAACCTGAGGTTCTCCCTCATCGTCAGATTGTCGTACAAGCGTACGTTCTCGGGGAGGTATCCGATATTTGCTCGAACGTTCCGTGGATCCGAGGACACATCGAAACCAGCTACGGTCGCGGTTCCGGAGGTCGGTTCCAACAGCGTTGTGAGGAGAGTGACCGTCGTGGTCTTCCCGGCACCATTGTGGCCGAGCAGCCCGAAAATTTCGCCGTGCTCGACGGTGAGCTCCAACTCCTTGAGGGCGGTTTTTGTGCCGTAACGCCGGGAAAGTCCTCGGGTGGCAATCGCAGTAGTCGACATACCTGAACCATATTCAGGGCTCTGTGAGATGACGGTGAGAGAACAAACACCCTCTCACCGTGATCCCATGCCGCGGGTTCTACCGTTGAGCAAGCTCTCGCACATACCGGGCCGAGCGTGGGAAGGGAGTGGTGGGAATTATCAATCAGGCACACAAGGTCACCACTGCGATGCTAATCAGCTCGACGACGCCCCCCCCTACAGCGCCCGTTCGGAAAAATTTTATGACGCATTGTCAGCGGCATCGCTTTACTTGGCCTTGCCACATCCGACTTCTTCCAATCCCGATGGATCCGCAAGATCGGGGGTCTCGCCGCTTTCCTGCACGTCAACACAGACTCTGCAATTTCCCTTGTGTCAGCGAGCCCAACAAACGGTGTTGCGGTGAGGCAATCTCTGTACAAGTTGTGGGTCCCGCCGTGTGGAATGCCGACCCGCGGAACTACCGGGCGCGAACGCCATCCCCAACACCGTTTCGGGCTTCCCAGCCCGCAGCGCCGAGATCTACTACCCCTAGGACGACCCTTCCCGATTTCTTGGGACCACGACCGAGACCGGCCCGATATCGGTCAGCACCATCTTCGTGAGAGAGCCA
This sequence comes from Subtercola sp. RTI3, assembly GCF_035018625.1. Classification (NCBI taxonomy): domain Bacteria; kingdom Bacillati; phylum Actinomycetota; class Actinomycetes; order Micrococcales; family Microbacteriaceae; genus Subtercola; species Subtercola sp. RTI3. Next base: position 12,460 of record NZ_JASJXO010000057.1, read on the forward strand.
CTCCGGGCGTTCGTGACCTCGCAGGTGCGTTCGTGCTTGTCGTACTCGAGGTGATTTGGTCAGCTCGCCCTCCAACGCGGACTCGAGCATCAGCTTCGTCAGCTGACTCAGCAGACCGCCCTCGCCGCTCAGCGCGACACCCTGCTCACGGGCCCTGCCGATAAGCTGCTCCACCTCTGGCAAGGCGCAGGGGAGTTACGGCCATACCGAGCAGTTTGTCAAAGCTGCGTTGAGCGCTGGGCATACTGAATAGAGTCGTTCTGCGCACTCACCGCTCGGGCGGGGGTCAGGCTGACCCGCGGATCAGGAGATCCATGCCGACCACTAACTCGCGCGCGTCACGCTCGCCGGTCGTCGCGAGCACGTGCTCGAGCAAGCTTGCCGCCGCTTCTGCAAGGGCTGTTTTGTCGATGTTCACCGTGGTGAGTTCGGGGGTCACAAGGCGACCGATGTCGAGCCCGTCCATTCCTATCACCGCGACCTGCTCGGGCACGCGGCAGCCGAGTTGGCGCAGGGCTTTCAGCACTCCGATCGCCATGACGTCGTTGTAGACGAGCACGGCATCGGTTTGCGGAGCGTTCCGCATCAGTGCCTCGGCTGCGGCTATGCCGCCATCGAGGCTCTCGTCGGCCGTGATGGTGGGGCTCCCGGCCCACGCGAGGCCGTTCTCGATCAGGTAGGAATCGAAGATATCCCTGCGCTCTCGGGGCCCGACTTCGGAGTCGATGAACGAGATTCGGCGGTGGCCGGTCGCGACGAGGTGATCGAGCGCAGCGGTCATGCCCGAGGCTACGTCGAGCACGACGCGCGCGTCGAGTCGAGGATGAGCGGGGCCGTCGAGCATGAGGAGAGGAAGCCCCAAGGCCCCCTCGCGCAGCACTCCGGCGGGGAGAAGGGCGATGGTGTCTGAGCGACATCCGGTGAGGGCTAACGCATCCACCCGCGACACGATGGATGCGAGCTGCGCTCGGGCCTTCTCTCGATCAGAGCCGATGTCGCAGAGCAGCACACTCCAGTGCCGCTCCGCCGCTACCCGGCTGAACGCCGATGCGAGCTCCGCGAAATAGGGGTTGCTCAGATCTTCGAGCACGAGTCCGATAGTGGTGGTGCGCCCCTGCACCATGCTCTGGGCATTGCGGTTCGGCCGGTAGTTGAGCTCACCCGCCGCGGCGAGCACGCGGGCTTTCGTTGTCGGGCTGACATCGGCCATATCGTTCAGGGCGCGCGTCACGGTCTGCCGCGAGACGCCGGCGCGCGCAGCCACATCGAGGATCGTGCTGGCCCCGCGTTTTGTTGCCATGACACCGATCATAATGCTAGCGTCAACGATGCCGTGAACGTTCACGGTCACAAATCGTGAACGTTCACGGTTTATGCCTACCGTTGATCGGAGCCGCCGTGCCTCTTCCCCTCGCCTCTGCCTCAGTGGCCTCCGATCAGCGCAGCGCAGCACGGGCGCGGTTTGCGGTCGGTGTGCTGTTCTTCACAAACGGTGCGTTGATCGCGAATCTGCTGCCCCGCTACCCCGAGATCAAGGCCGAGCTCGATCTGACGAATACGGCTTTCGGCGCTGCCGTCGCGGCCTACCCGCTGGGTGCGCTGCTGGTCGGTCTCAGCGCAGGTCTTCTCATCCGCCGCTTTCGCTCCTCACGCGTCGCTATCGCGTCGACGATCGTGACCGCGCTGGGGCTCCTCCTGGCCGGTGCCGCATCGGGCTGGTTCGTACTGGCGTTCGCGCTTTTCCTGGCGGGGGCCATGGATGCCATTACAGACGTCGCCCAGAATTCGCACGGGCTCCGGGTGCAGCGCCTCTACAAGCGCTCGATCATCAATTCGTTCCACGCGGTCTGGTCTCTCGGCGCGGTGACGGGCGGAGCAATGGGTGCGGCTGCCGCCGCCCTGGGAATTCCCCTTCTCACCCATCTGACCGCCTCTGCGATCATCTTCAGTGTCGCCGCTCTCCTCTCCTATCGCTGGCTTCTCCGCGGGCCGGAGCCGACCCTCGACTCACCCTCGCCGGCCCGGCCGGAACCCGCGACAGATCGCCTGGCCGGCGTGCGCGCGCCTGCGCTGAAGGCGGCCGGCCTCGTCGCCCGCTACGCGTTTCTGCTTGCCCTCGTCGTCATTGCCTCGGGCGGTGCGATCGTCGAAGACGCCGGCAGCTCGTGGTCTGCCATCTATCTCTCGAACGTCGTTGGGGCAACCGCCTTCGTCGCAGGGCTTGGCTTCATCTCGTTGCAGGGCATGCAGTTCGTGGGGCGGATGCTCGGGGATCGCATGGTCGACCGTTTCGGCCAGCGCGCCATCGCCCGGCTCGGCGGTCTTCTCGTACTTGTCGGGATGGGTGCTGCGCTCGCTTTTCCGAGCATCCCGGGCACGATCGTGGGGTTCGGCCTGGCCGGCTTCGGCGTCGCAACACTCATCCCGGGTGCGATGCAGGCGGCAGACGAGTTGCCCGGCTTCAAGCCCGGCTCTGGTCTCACCATCGTCGGCTGGCTGCTTCGGCTCGGATTCTTAGTCTCACCGCCGGTCGTGGGCGCGATCGCAGACGCCTCGTCGCTGCGCTTCGGGCTGCTCCTCGTTCCGCTTGCGGGACTCCTCGTCGTGATCTTTGCCCGCGCGCTCGCGACTCGCGCGCCCACTGCCAAGGTGTGACGGCGCCAAGGTGTGACGGCGCCAAGGTCGTCTCACTGCCAGAGCAGCGCGGCCCCGAGGGCACCGCCCAGGTCACCGAGAGCGGTCTGCCGAAGAGCGGGAACGGGGGCTGAGGTAAGAGCGGCCAAGGCGCCTTCCACTCCCGACCGAAAGTGGGGGAGGTACGTGGCGGCGCTTCCGCCCAACACGACGATCGTTGGCCGATGCTGGGTGCAGAGTTCACCGAGGCCCTCGCCGATTCTGGTTCCGTACTCGAGAAAAACCCGTTGAGCGCCCGGGTCGCCTTCGCTGGCAGCGTGGGCCAGAACTTCGAGATCGGCGGGAAATCCGGCATGCGTGGCGAGGCGTTGCAGGGCCGTGCGAGAGGCGGTCTGCTCGAGGCAGTGTCGTCGTCCGCAATAGCAGGGTGAACTTGGTGCGTCGACGGTGATGTGCCCGGCTTCCGGATGCACGCCGTCGGCACCGCGAAAGGGTATGCCGCTCCGCATCAGTGCGACGCCCACGCCTGTTCCGAGGGTCATGACGAGAACTCCAGTGTCTAACCGGCCAGCGCCGACGGTCACTTCCGCGAGAGCAGCAGTGACCGCGTCATTGTCGATGCGGCAGTCGACTCCCAGAAGTTCACCGAGTCGGTCGACGAAGTTCCAACCCGAGAGGGCGGGTAGAGATTCTGGGTTGTCGATGACGCCGCCCGCCAGAATGGGGCCGCTGGCGCCGATGCCGACCCTGCTCATTTCACCCTCAGCGCCGGGCGCCGATGCCATCACTGCGCGGATGCTCGAGAGCAGGGTGGGCAGGGCATCGTTTCTGACCGTCGGCGTCGAGACGATGGTCGACGCCACGATCTGGGTGCCGCGTACGACGACGATGCGGGTAGCGGTTCCGCCGATGTCGATGCCCACGGTCACGTCGCTCACAGGGCTGTCGTCACCTTGCTGCCGTAGGCGAAGGCGCCGGGTACCACCCCGTTCTCGAGGGCAAGGTCTCGTGCTATCAGCTGGGCAACGATCGACCCGGTGACGAGCCCTTCGAGCGAAGTTGATGCACTAGCTCGAATGGTTGTCGTTCCCGCCAGAACCATGTCGCCGATCAGCACGGCATGGGCGCCGGTGGCGGCGAGGTCGGATGCGAGCCGGGCGATCGATCCGTCATCGGATGCCGCGTGAGCGCCGTACAGAAAGACGGTGAGACCGGGCCCAGCGAGCTCGAAGGGTCCGTGCCGGAACTGGCCGCCGATGTGCCCCTCGATTGCCACTTTAGACGACTCTTTGGTTATCAGACCGGCGAACAGGGCTGTCGCTGCATCGTCTCGCCACCCGACAGCGGCGACCCGAGGTCGTTCACCATCGAGTGTCGTGGCTGCGGTTTCGGCCGTGTCGGTGCTCGTCAGCAGTCGGGTGACAATGCCGGCCAGACGGTCTGCCTCGTAATTGACGGCCGAGACGTCGCGGCCGTTGAGCGCGGCGGCGAGCTGGGCGTGAACGACGAGGGAGTTGAGGTAGCTCTTTGTGCTCACGGTAGCCTCGGGGCCGGAGTGCAGCGGGAGGAAGAGCTCCGCAGTTTCGGCCAGCGGGCTGTTGCTGTCGGCCGTGATTCCGACGATCGTTCTGGGGCGGGCGGGGTCTTCCTCGAGCCGGTCGAGGAGGGCGACGACCTCACCGCTGGCACCGGATTGTGACGTGATGACGAGCAGCGTGTCGGGTGTGAGGAGCCCCGGGGTGTCGAGCAGCTGGCCGGTGTCGATCGCCCAGGCCGGCCGTCCCTTGGCCGTCAGATTTCGCCAGGTGGGGATGCCGACGAAGTGGGAGCTGCCCATGCCGGTGAATACGATCCGGCTGAAGGACTGGGGGTCGAGTTCGCGGAGACCGGACGGAGTCGCTGCCCCAGCCAGGGCGCGGAGCGCATCGGGCTGAGCTTCGATGTCTGCCTCGAATGGTGTGTTGGCGGTCATGACTGGTGGTGCCTTTCAGAGGGTGTGCGAGAACGCTGACAGAGCATCGGCGGGGGTTGTTCCGAGGAGTTGAACGGCGATGTTCGCCCCGATCATCGCCGTGGGGAGGTTGATGTTGCCGCGACTGATTGCGGGCATGATCGACGCATCAGCGACGTAGAGCCCGGTCACCCCTCTCACGGCGCCGGTGGAGTCGACCACCGCGGCCGGATCGGTGGCCGGCCCCATTTTGCAGCTTCCCGCCGGGTGGCAGTAGTTGACGATGTCGTCGAGCGGGCGATGCGCGCGTGGCACGGGTTCGCCGAGAATCGCTGCGAGGGCGGGTTCTGCCGCCATGGTGGTGAGGAGGTCGAGTGCTTCGCCGAGCACCTGACGGTCGTAGCCCTCGGGGTCTGTTCCGTAGCGGTGATCGATGACGGGGCGAGTGACGTCGAGGTCGCTGCCCAGGGTCACGGTTCCTTCGGAGCGGGCACGCATGGCGCCGCCGTAGAGAGAGATCGGCGGCAGGCCAGGGTGCCCGCTGTTCGACCCGGCGACCATGAACACGTGGATGTCGTACGGCCCGTCATCGCAGACGGAGGACTTCTTGCGGCCGACGGTCTGCTCATCGGGGAACCAGGGCAGCGTTTCGAGGTCGTGCACGAGCCCTGGCCGGCCTGCGAAGTCAAGTGCGACGCAGGCGTGGTCGAGAAGGTGCTTTCCCACACCCGGTACGTCGGAGACGACCTCGATTCCCAGCTCGGCGAGCTCCCCGGCGGGCCCGATTCCAGATCGGAGGAGAAGCGCCGGCGAGTGGTAGGCGCCAGCGGCTATCACGACACGGTTGGCAGTGATGTGATGCGTTTCACCGTCTGGTGTTCTCACCCACGCCCCGACGGCGACGCCGTCGCAAACATCGATACGTTCCGCAGCGGTGTTCCCAGCGATGGTCAGGTTGGGGCGTTCGCGAATGGCATCGAGAAAGGCGAAGGCCGAGTTCCACCTGACGCCGTCGACGATGTTCACCGGCATGGGGCCGATTCCCTCTGCAGCCCCGATGTCGTCGAGGTCGTCTGCGAAGGGCAGGCCGCCGGCGATTCCGGCGTCGACGAAGGCGCGTTGTGGTTCGGTGAGTTCGGTCATGGTGTACCGGCGCACGCGAAAACGCGCTCGAGCCCATTCGAGTAGCGGCAGTACCTGTTCTGCTTCCCAGCCGGGGTTTCCGCGGCGAGCCCAGTCGTCGTAGTCTTCTGCGGCGCCGATCGAGGCCGTGCACCCGTTGTGGGAGGAGCAGCCTCCGAGCACGCGTGCGCGGGGTAGATCGAGTGTGGTGTCTCCGGCTGAGGAGGTTGTGGTGAGGTCGTAGTCGTGAGACAAGGGGATCGCCCGGGCGTCGAGAACGTCAGCGGGCCATCCTGCGTCTGCAGCGGCTCCATAGTCTGGCCCCGCCTCGAGCAGAAGGATGCTCTCGTCGCTGTGTGCGGCGAGCAGGCCCACGAGGGCGGCCCCGCCCGTGCCGCCGCCGATGACAAGGGTATCGACCCGGTCGGGTAGAGACGGTCTGGGGTGGGGTGTGGGTGAGGTCACGGTCTTCGCCAATCTGGGTGTGTGGATGGTTTTCACAATGTCTGCCGGAGGGGCGCCTGCTGTGGCCGGCGCGTGTCGACGGAAGGGCATGTCAACTGATGTCGGGGAGTTCCCCGGCGTGCTTCATCCACTCCCGCTTGCCTGGTCGGAGGTTACGGCCGAAGAGGATGATCAGGCCGACGAGCACGTAGAGCCCTGCGATGAAGGGTGCGAGGAGAACGGGGTAATCGGGCAGCGGCACGATGCTGTTGTAGCCGATGACAATCAGCGCGGCCGTCGAGATGATCGGTGCGACCACGTGGGCCCAGATGCTGAATTCCGCCCTCACCCGGGTGCGGAAGAAGCGGAACGCGGCGATGTTCATCATGATGAAGATGGGGATGTAGATGAAGGTGCCGGTTGTTCCGAGCGTGTTGAACAGGTTGTATGGGCCGAGCAGCAGCCCGAGTCCGATGCAGACGATGAGTGCGAGCGCAGACTGGGCGAGTACGGCGGCGACGGGCGTGCGGTGCACGGGGTGCGTCTTGGTGAGAAACCCAGGGAGTGCGTCGGTGCGGGCGATGCCATAGAGGGTGCGGGTGGCGCTCGTGGTGCAGGCGATGCAGACACCGAGCCCAGAGTTGACCAGTGCAATCAGAACAATGATGGATGCCCCGTTCCACAGCCGGTCGGAGAGAACGAACGCTGGCGCCGTCGGCGAGTTCGCGAGGGAGTCGAGATCGTCCGTTCCCCACCCGATCTGCAGGCCCCAGGCGGTGACGACGTAGAAGATGCCGATCAACACGAGGGAACCGATGATGGCCTTCGGGATGATGCGCTTGGGGTCGCGTGATTCCTCGCCCACGGCGGCGGCACTCTCGAACCCGGTGAAGGCGAAGATGGAGAGCACGACCGCGAGAAAGAATCCGCTGGAGTTGGTGATGTTGGCGGGATTGAATCCTGATACATTCACGCCGCCAGGGCCGGGGTTGAAGATTCCGGTGAGTGCGAGCCCCAATCCGACGATCATCTCGAAGCAGGTCATGACGACGAGGAATCGCACAGAGATGGCGATACCTCGATAGGCGCAGGCGAAGCAGATGAGCAGAATGATGCTGGAGTAGACCCACCACGGAATACCGATGCCATATTTGGCGGAGAGCTCGTCTTGCAGAACCGCTCCGGTGAAGGCGGCGAGAGCGGCCGGCACGACCGAGACCGAGATGCCGTACAACCAGCCGGTCATGAACCCGGCTTTGGGGCCGATGCCCGCTGACACGTACGTGTAGAAGCCTCCGGCAGAGGGAAGATGGCGGGCCAGCCCGACCAGGGGTGCTGCGAGGGTGAGGCAGATGAGAAACGCAGCCAGGTAGGTCAGCGGCGCGGTTTTACCCGCCTGGGTCGTGGTGAACGCGATCGTGTAGAAGATTCCGAGCGTGGGTGAGATCTGGGCGATCGCTTGCATGAGCGCCCCGCCCAGGCCGATGGTGCCGGTGCTCAAAGTTGTGCTGAGGGTGTCTGTCGACACGCCAGGGTACGTTTTTTCAGACGTCATGCGCTTCTCCGGTCGTTGGGGCATCGTTGCCAGCGGAACCAAAGTAACACATAAATAGTGCGAATGAACATATCAGTGTTCATATAAACGGAAGAAGATTTTCGTCAACCGGTGAGCTGCACGCGTCGCGACGAAACGGTGAGTGCGTCGAGGGAACGATCGTCGAGGCCCCCGTCGACGATGATCAGGTCGGGGGTGTCGATTCTGCAGATCTCCACAAAACCCACCCGGCCGAACTTGCTCGAGTCGACGCACGCAATGACCTCCCCGGCGCTCTCGAGCGCAGCTCGCTTGATGCCGGCGTCGTCGGTGTTCCATTCCGTGAATCCTTGAAGCGGCGAGAAGGCGCTCGCCGTCAGGAGGTAGCGGTCGAAATGGTGTCGTTTGAGGTAGTCGATGGTGTCTGGACCGCTGATGCTGAGCTCGCCTGCCCTGATGCGGCCCGGCGGGAGCATCAGTGTCACGCTGGTCGAGCGATTCAGAGCCCATGCCACGCGCAGCGACAGAGGGCAGATGGTGATCGCTCGGTCGCCGAGGGCTTCGGCTATCGCGATTCCGGTACTCCCGCCGTCGAGAAGAATGGTTTCGCCGTCGTCGATGTTCTCGGCTACCGCTTCTGCGATGGCGCGTTTGTGTGCGACGTTCGTGTGCTCACGCACTCCGAAAGGGGGTTCGTAACTGCTTCCCGCCGAAAGCTTGGCCCCGCCATGGAAACGCCGGAGAACACCTCTGCCCTCGAGCGTTTCAAGATCGCGACGAATCGTCATCTCGGCGACCCCGAGGCTCGCACCGAGCTCAGTGACGCTCGAGGAGCCTGACCCCTGAAGGATCTCCAATATTGCCTGATGGCGCTGTTCTTTCGAAATACTCACAAGACACAGACTAGATTCTCCCGGCTGTAGCCAGACCGGCGAACGGCAGACTACCTGCCAGACGCCGGCGCAAGAGGCAGCCAGACGCGCATTGTCGACGGCCCTCGGTTCGCCCAGGCGAAGTATGGCGTGAGCTCGGCGCTGGCGAGTCGGGATGAGTCGCGATCGGTCTGACGCCTCGTGGACTGAGCGTACGGCCACAGAGCATCGCTGTGCTCTACGCGGAGGCGTATCGCGGCTTGTGCGCCGTTTGCCGTCAGTACGAGCGGAACATCGGGGTCGATCTCGACCGTCTCTGTGCTGAACCCGGCGGGCAGGTCGGGTGACTCCAGTACGAGCACGAGCGGGCCGCGCTCGACCGCGACGGTACCGCGGGCGGCATCGATTCTGGGATGCGGGTGCACGATGCGAGGCTGCATCGGCAAGTGGAGTTCGATGCAGTCGCCCGCCGTGAACTGGCGTGACACGATCAGTTCGGTACCATCGGCAGCGAGGTGCACACCCCCGATGCTGGCGGTCGCCGCCCCCCGAGCCCAACGCGGTATGCGCAGTGTGACCGTCGCGTCGACATCGCTCTGCACGGTGACCCGCACGGCTCCGTCGAACGGGTACCCCGATTCGACGTGCAACGCCACGACGCGCCCGTCGGGCAGCGTCGTCTTCACCGAGTAGTCGCCGAACTGGTGCAGCTGAACGCCGTGGTCGTCGGCTGTGGCGAAGTACAACCCCACGCTTGCCAACGTGCGGGCCACGTTGGTCGGGCAGCACGAGACCTCGAACCACGGAGCGCGCAGACTGGCCTCGGCGCGCTCGCTGAGCGCTTCTTCACTCGGCTCAGTGCCTTCGGTTCGCTGTTGCAGCGTGTTGGTGTAGTAGAACGCCCGGCCGTCTTCCCGTGGCGACGCGAGGATGTTGTTCAGCAGTGTGCGCTCGATGAGGTCGGCATAGGCGCTCTCGCCGGTCTCGAGCAGCAATCGCCAACTGAGCATCACAGAGCCGATTCCGGCGCACGTCTCCGAGTACGCCCGGTCGGCCGGCAACTCGTAGTCGTCGCCGAAAGCCTCGTCTTGGTGGTGCGACCCCATTCCGCCCGTGATGTAGGTGCGGCGCGAGACGGTGTTCTTCCACTGCAGCGCAATGGCATCGGCGAGCTGGCGGTCGTGCGTCTCTGTGGCTACGTCGAGAGCCCCGCTGGCGAGGTACAACGCCCGAACGGCGTGCCCGCGCAGTACAGTAGCGTCGCGCACGGGCATGTCGTCTTGAAAATACTCGTGGCCGAAGAGAATGGTGGTCGCGAGCATCCCGTTGCCGCGTCGTTCGACGAACAACTGCGCCATGTCGAGGTAGCGTGCCTCGCCCGTGGCCCGTGAGAACTCGGCGAGGGCTACCTCGATCTCCGGATGCCCGCAGAGAGCAATGCGCCCGTCGGGGCCGAACTCGCGGTAGACGTGGTCGGCAGCCCTTCTGGCGACCCGCACGATCTCATCGTTGGGGTACCCGCCTCGGATTCTGGCCACCGCCGCTTGAAGGAGGTGCCCGGCGCAGTACAACTCGTGCCCCCACTCGAGGTTCGAGTAGCGGAGGGGTTGACCCGGGTGACCGAAGCTCGTGTTGAGGTATCCGTCGTCGTCTTGCGCCGCCGCGACCCGCGCCACGAGCGCCCGGTAGCGGGCCTCGAGACTGGCGTCGGCCCGACGGGCGAGCTCCCAGGCCATCGCCTCGAGCAGCTTGTAGATCTCGGAGTCGACGAACTCGATGCCTGCGTGGTTGCCGCCGATGATGCCGTCGGCCACTTTGTCGAAGTTCGAGATCCAGCCGATGCGTTCCATCCAGGTCTCGCAGTGCGCCAGAATGACGTCGGCGTTCAGGCTCTGGCGTTCACCCCAGAAGCCGCCGTCGATGGCGATTTCGTCGGGGCCGAGCGGGCGAAGGCGCGAATGGCTCGGCGCCACAGGGCCGCCTCGGGTGGAGCGGTCGGGTGTGCCGTCGGGAACGCCGTCGAAGTCGGTCTCGGGTGACAGCGCGAGATCATGTGGCAAGAGACACCTGGGCTTCTTCTCGGAGGTAGATGGGAATGTGAGACAGGGGAGCCTCGGCCGTGATGCTCTGGCCCGGGGCGAGCGAGGCGCCCGTGTACGCGTCGATCCAGCGGCCGCTGCCCGGGGTGCCCGGCAGGTACACCGACCGTTCTGTAATGCCTGGCGCGGTGACCGGGCAGACGAGAATGTCGGGGCCGAAGAGAAACTGATCGTCGATCATCCAGGCGCCCGGGTCGTCGGGGTAGTCGACGAACAGGGGCCTCATGGGAGGCAGACCGGTGGCCGCCGCGAGGCGCATCTGGTCGTGAATGTAGGGCCGTAGCCGCTCGCGCAGCTCGAGCACCTCACGCAGCAGTGCGAAGGTCTCGTCACCGAACGACCACACCTCGTTCGGTCCGCCGGTCATGGCGTAGCCCGTGGGCGTGCGCGGCTCGCGGTCGCCGTGCAGGCGAAACAGCGGGCAGAAGACGCCGTACTGAAACCAGCGCGTGACGAGTTCTTGATACGCCGGGTCGCTTGCGTTGCCGCCGTGAAAGCCGCCGATGTCGGTGGTCCACCACGGAATACCCGAGATGGCGATGTTCAGCCCGGCACGCACCTGCTCGTCGAGCGAGCCCCACGTTGCCGGAATGTCGCCCGACCAGACAGCGGCGCCGTACTTCTGTGAGCCCGCCCACGCCGAACGGCACAGCAGTACGGTGGGCTGCTGCCCGGCCGCGGCCATTCCCTCGGCGAACAGCCGCGCGTTGTCACGCGGATAGATGTTGGCCACTTCGGCCCCTGGCCCCGCGTACAGGTGCATGTTCGCCGGATGTGCGGGGTTCAGCTCGGGCTCAGAGGCATCGAGCCAGAACACCCGGATGCCCGCGTCGAGGTAGTTCTGAGAGACCAGCCCCCACACGTACTCGCGTGTCTCGGGGTTCGACGGATCGTAGAAGCCCACGGGCATCGGTGTGGCCATGCCTTTGTCTTGGATGGACTGCAGAAACTCCACGCCCTGGTCGGTTCCCACCAGAAGACCGCGGTCGCGGTAGTCGGCGAAGTTCTCCGACAGTGGCGAGATGGTGGGCCAGATCGACACCATGAGGTGCACGCCGAGGGAGGCGAGTTCGGCGACCATGGCGGGTACGTCGGGCCACTCCGTTTCGTCGAAGCGGTAGTCGCCCATGGCCGACCAGTGAAAGAAGTCGGCGACGATCACCGAGAGCGGCAGGCCGAGCCTGGTGTGTTCGCGGGCGACAGTGAGCAGTTCATCCTGGGTTCGGTAGCGCAGCTTCGACTGCCAGAAGCCACTCGCCCACTCTGGTAGCTCGGGGGTGTGCCCGGTAGCGTCGGCGTAGCGCCCGAGAATGGCGGCGGGGGTGGGCGCAGCGGTGATCCAGTAGTCGATCTCGCGGGCCTGGTTCACCTGCCACCGGGTGACGTTCTCGGCGAATTCGACGCGGCCGACGGCGGGCATGTTCCACAGCAGGCCGTAGCCGCGGTCAGAGAGCACGAACGGGATGTTCACCTCGGCGTTGCGTTGCACGAGGTCGAGCGACAGACCTTTGATGTTGAGCCGGCCGTGGGTGCGCTGGCCCATCCCGAAGAGCTTCTCGCCGGGGTAGGCCGCGAACTGCTGATGAATCTCGTAGGCACCGGAGCCGTTGCCGAGAAACACCCGGGCGCCGGGCTGCCAGAAGTGCTCGCGGCTCTCGGCCAGCAGTTCAGCGCCGGTGGAGGTGCGGGTGAACGTCAGCTGCGGCTCGGGGTAGGGCTCGGCCTCGTCGAACGTCACTGTCACGGTGAGCTCGCCGTTGACGAGCCGTGCTCCGCGAGACGTCGTTTCTACCACGACGCTCCCGTTTACAGTGGGTGGTGCCTCGACGTCGAGGGCGCCCACGCTCGAGCTGGGCAGGCGGTAGAGCGCCGCGCGCACGCGTGCGCTGTCGGTGCCCCATGCTTCGATGCGCAGCACTTCGTGCCCGTGCCGCACCTCGAGCGAAGTGGGCGAGGGAAGGTAGCTCACCATGGTCAGTCCTTGACCGCGCCGGCGGTCACACCGGCGGCAACATATCGTTGGGCAACAATGAGCAGTACCGCGGCCGGAATCGAGGCGACGACGGCGGTGGCCATGATCGAGTTCCATTCCTGGTTGTTGTTGCCGATGTATTTGTAGATGCCCAGGGTGATGGGCTGGATCTTGCCGCCGCCGTCGAGTGTCGAGGCGAAGATGAAGTCTGACCAGGCCCACAAGAAGGCGAACAGCGACACCGTGACGATGGAGTTGCGGCTGATCGGCAGAACGATCGAGACGAACGTTCGCCAGCTGCTGGCACCGTCGATCTTTGCGGCCGACATGAGTTCGTCGGGAATCGCCGACATGAACGCGGTGAAAAGGAGCACGCCGAACGGCACGGCGATGGTCGAGTCTGCGATGATCAGCCCGGGTAGGGAGTTCAGGATGCCCAGGTTGAGGTAGATCGCGTAGAACCCCATTGCCATGATGATGCCCGGAATCATCTGCGAGATCAGAAACACGAAGCTGAGCGCTCCGCCGCCGCGCGGTCGGAGCTTGGCCAGCGCGTAACCGGCCGGTGCCGAGAGCACCAGGGTCACGATCACGGTGCCGAGGCCCACGATCAGGCTCGTGGCAAGGTAGGGCAGCTGCTGTGAGACGACGGCCTGGTAGCCCGAGAACGTGGGGTCGATGGGAAACCAGTTGGGCGGGCTCTTACGCATGTCGGTGGTCTTCGTCAGTGAGACGTTGATCATCCAGTAGATCGGGAACAGCATGACAGCGGTCAGTACGACGCCGATCAGGGTGATGTACCAGGTCTTGCGCGGGCGCCGGGCCTTGGATGCCGATGCGCCGGCGGCCGTGAGTGCGGCGCGCGAGGGGGTGGCGAACGTGGTCATCGACGGGCTTCCCTTCGTTGCATGAGGATGTAGAGCAACCCGAAGATGAGGGCCACGATGATGAGAATGTTGCCGACAGCGGCCGCTGGCCCGAAGCGGGGCAGGGTCGAGCCGAAGCCGAGCTGGTACGACCAGGTGGAGAGGGTGGTCGATGAGTTGGCGGGGCCGCCTTTGGTCATGATCCAGATGATGTCGAAGACCTTCAGCGTGTAGACCAGTCCGAGCAGGATGGTGATCGCTGAGACGGGCCGAAGAAGCGGAAAGGTGATGCGCCAGAACTTCTGCCAGGCGTTCGCGCCGTCGAGCGACGCGGCCTCGTAGAGGTCGGCAGAGATGTTCTGCAGGCCCGAGTAGAGAATCACGAGGTTGAACGGAATACCGATCCAGATGTTGGCGATCGTGACGGAGATGAGGGCCCAGCCCGGCGAGGTCAACCAGTTGATGCTGCCGATACCGAACGCCTGCAGAACGGAGTTCACGATGCCCGAGTCGCTGTTGAGCATCCACGACCAGGTCGAAGCCGAGACAATGAGTGGCAGCAGCCACGGCACCAGGAACAGCGCTCGCAACGTGCCGGAGAGTCGGAACTTGTTGTAGAAGAACACAGCCAGCGCCATGCCGATGGTGAACTGGAAGAGAATCGAGACCAGCACGAAGAAGCCGGTGTGAAAGATGGCCGGCCAGAACGTGGGGTCGTTGAAGACCTTGACGTAGTTGTCGAGCCCGGTGAACGGGGCGTTGCCCTGCACGAACGAGCGAACCGTGTAGTCACGAATGCTCAGATCGATGTTCTTATAAAGAGGAACAACGTAGAACAGCGCCAGGTAGATGACCACTGGCGCGAGAAACGCCCACGCCACCCACTGGGAGGAGCGCACCTTTCGGCGCTGCGGCGAGTTCTCGTCGACCGGGAAGCGCCCGGGCGGGGGGGCGGGGGGGGGGGGGGCCGCCCGCGGGGGGGGCGCGCCGCGCGCGG
>NZ_JASJXO010000058.1:0-26781 GCF_035018625.1 Subtercola sp. RTI3
GGGGAAGAACGTTCCCGCCCGCAGCTTCGGGATCGTCAAATCCAGATCCCCGGCGGTCGTGGTCAACACCCTGGGGCGGGTGCCGTTGCGGTGGGTGGTGCGCTCGGTCGTCCTCTCGAACGGGGCAGCGCCGATGAACGCGGTCGCCTCGGCATCGATCAGCTCCTGGTAGAGCGTCTCGGTCGCGACGCGAATCCGGTCGGTGACATCGGTGAGTTTCAGCTCGCCAAGAAGGTCGAGCAGGGCAGACTGGTCAAGAGCCATCGTGTGTTGTGTCCTTGTCGTGAGATCTTTAGTCGGTTCTCACTGACCATCACACGGTGGCTCTTCACGTCGACGATCCGACGCTCGAAACCGGGGAAACCACACCACTCACAGGGACGCAACCATTGCCTCTTGGTTGTATGCGCGAACGAGCCCGCTGATAGAAGACATGGTCGGATCGATGGGCCGAGTCGCCTCGTGTGGCGACAACGCCGCGATGGAATCCTTCTTCAGCCTGCTGGAGAAAAACGTCCCGAACCGACACTCCTGAATCAGCCGGGACCAGCTCCGCCCCGCGATAGTGACCTGGATCGAACGGACCTACCACCGACGCCGCCGACCGCCCCGCCTGAGCCGTTTAACGCCCATCAAATTCGAGGCCATCATGAACACGCCAGCCGCACCGGCTGCGTGACTCGAAACTGTCACCTACTCGTGCAGCAGACCCGGATTCTCCTTCAACCCGGTCTTCACCCGTTCACGCAAAGGCCCTGGCGTGGTCAGCTTCTCGGCGCGTGGCCAGCGGGCAGCGTCGAATGCGATCCTGTGCGCCGAGGTGGCACGGTACACGCTGCGGCCGATGATGTTCCGGCGCAGCTCCCGCGAGATCGTGGAATGCGACCGGCCCAGCCTTCGCCCCATTTCCCGGACGCTGAGGTGTTGTGCTTTCCAAATCATGATCTCTTGCCGTTCCTCGAACGACAACGATCGTCCCTTCAGATTGCGCCCCCACCGGGGCCGAACACCACCGTGATCTTGGATGTGAGCGAACACGGCGGTCTTCTTCCAGCCCAGCAGGACCGCGATTTCCTCGCCGGTCCGGCCGTCCTCCCGGAGGTCCCAGAGCTTCGTAACAACGTCGGGGAGCATCCGCTCGGAGAATTGTCCAGACATATCGATCAACACCATCCACAGGGTAAGTGGTGCAATCACCGCTAGAACCCGCCGTAGTTCAAACTCCGAATTCTCGAATGCCCCCACTTCCGACCCCTCCGACACCCCGACCATTCTTAGCGTCGGATATTTCACGGATTCACAGGCCACCCCAGATGCAGAAAACACCGGGCCCTTGACCGTTCAGGTTTGTTCCTGGGTGTGGAACACGAGGCGGCGGTCAGGCGTTAACACTCTGCTGACTGCGTGTGGGGATTTTACCTGGGATTCACTTTCGGGTCCTATCGTCGGAGTGTGTTGAGGGGAAATCCGACGCTGACCGAGATCGAGCTGCCCGACGTTGTCGATGCGCAGACGTCGTTCTGGACGAATCATGCTGAGTACCGGATCCGGAGCTTTCAGGACGACTCGTGGTACTTGTTCCGGGTTGAGCACCCCGTTCCCCGGATCACGCACTTCCTTCACGCCCGAGGGATCTTGTGGGTTGCAGCGCCGGTGAATGAGGGGCGAAGCATTCACGCTCCAAGCTGGCGTGACGCGATCCGCCGTGTCACCACGTAGATCAAACGGGAAGGCAGGCACTGATGTTGGCATTTTCGGAGTTCTTCTACTTGGTCCATGCGGGGCAGGGCCGGTGGGTGATCCGGCACCGCCTCACCGACGAGCTCGCCGGCACGGTCACTCGTACCGGCGCTGGGTTCGCGCTGCTTGACGACGAGGCACGACCGGTTGGCGAGTCTGTGAGCATCGAGGGCGCCCTCGGGCAGTTGTACGCAACCGTGTAAGGGTCTGCGCTGACAGGGGAATCGCTACCGGAACGGGACTGGGATGCTGCCCATTTTTTCCCACCCGGTTTGTAACAGGGCCACGCCGGGCGAGTATCGGCGAATCGCCCTGTCGACTGTGATGGTTCTGATCCGCACCTGGTCGGGGCTTTCAGCGACGATATTCATCCGGAAGGCGCCGGGATTCTCGCTCACGAGCACCGGTCCAGCGCCAGGAATCAACACCATCATCTCGTTGGTATGCAGCAGAACGTGTTCAAAATTTCGGCGCAGGTTCTGACCCAACCCTGAGAGGTCCGTCCGGGGTTGCTCGGAACGAATGCTAGCTGTCATCGCGATCATGACAACCAGACTGCGCACCCAAGGTGATCAGCGGGTGAACAACACCTGAGCCGGCCCCGTGAACGCCCCTAGCGCGCGCCAAGGGCTACGCGATCTGCACGTCGGGTCTAGTCCGAGGTTTTCCTGTTTCGTTCGGCGCGGAGCGTCGTTTTCGAGGCGTGTTCGACGAGGACGGGGATGTAGTCCCGAAGCGGCTTATCAGACAGATCCTTATACGCGGCCTGCACCACCATGCTCACCCGTGCCGGCGAAACGCCGGAGAATTTCTCTGTCAACCGGCGGACAACATCATCCACAGCTGCCTGTTCCTGTTCAGCGTCCATACCCACAGTGTGCCCGAAAACCGGGTCCACCACACATCCCTTCAGGCCATCTGGCACCCGTTGAGGTTGGGGCAATACGGACGGTTCTGCAGCACACTAGACGAGACAGACCAGCGCCGATAGCACGGCGGCACAAGGGCGCGAAATGTACATCGGGCGGTACCATTATCGAGACGGGCGTCCGCATCCGCGAGTTCTGTGCCGCATCCGATTGGTGGGCAATAATTCACTCGCCCGGCCTGGATCTCCGGCCGCCTTTGTGTTGTGCTGTGCAGACGGTCCCGTTCGGTGGAGCGGCGTGAGGGTGGGATGATTGTGAACGAATCGGGTCAGAGAGTCATCGTTTTCATTCAGGAGAACAAGACCACCGATTTCTATTTCCCCACCCTTACCGAGTGGGGTGCACAGGTCGCCAACCAGGGGAACCTGCTCAGTGCGCCGCCGAACTACGATCAGCCCCACGACCGGAACGCGTGGGTGCACTACGCCTCCGGCGACTACCCCGGGTTGGTGGCGCAGATCGATAACGACACCGTGATTCCGTTCTACAGCTGGTTGGCGAAACAGTTCGTGTTCGCCGATCATCACTTCGGGTCCGGTTCTAACTCCACGCCCGGGCATATGCTCGCGATCGGTGGCCAAATGCCGACGCTGAAAAACCCGCCGTTCATCGGCCCGCACCCGGTCTGGGACATCCCGTCGATCTTTTCCGTCGCCGAGCAGGCCGGGGTGTCCTGGGCGGCGTTCCCTGATCAGGGCGGTTACCCGACGAAGTTCTATAAAACCCTGAACGAGGCCCCCGGCTCAGGCAACGTCTTCCCGCCGAAAGATTTCATCCCGATGGCCAAAGCCGGCACGCTGCCGGATATCTGTTACGTCTGGAGCCCTGGCGGGTACGACGAACACCCACCACATGTCAGCGACCCCGGCTATGTCAGCAAAGGCCAGGGCCTGGTCTGGGATCGGGTGCAAGCCGTCATCGACGGCGGTGGCTGGGAGAACACGACCTTCATGCTGACCTGGGATGACTGGGGCGGCTACGCCGACTCCGTCCCCACTCCGAACATCGAAACGGTTCCCGACGCTATCCATCCCGGCGGGTTCCAGGTCATCGGCGGTTCCCGGATCCCGCTGATCATGTTCGGCGGGCAGATCCGGCAACAGATCGACCCGGAATGGCACTCGCACGCCTCGATCCCGAAGACCATCATTGACCTACTGGGCCTGCCACCACTGGGGGTACCGCGAGTCGATACCGCACCGTCCCTAGCCCAGCACGTGGACCGCACCCTTCACCGGCCGGTACCGCCCGCTCCGGGCAGCATGTTCCCGCAGCCGACACCGCCGTCGCCCACACCCGCACCGGTCGCCCCGCAGCCCTGGGCCGGACCGGTCGGCGTTCCGATGCCAGCCCTTGTCACTCTGGACGGCAGCGCCCTGCCCGCACCAACCGACGGCACCGTCCGTATCGCAGCCCCGAAACCGCTGAAGAACTGACACCGGTGTCCGAGGGTGGTTCTGTGACGGTGTTTCGGGGAGGGCCGGCGATCGAGATTGCTTGTCCGGATAACGAGGTCTTTTAGACCGCGTATATCGACGTCCTTAGACAAAGCGGCGCTTTGTGTAGGCGGTGCTACCGGCTGGGGTTAGAGGACCCGGTGGATGGTGATTGGGATGGGGCTGTCTGCTGTGGAGTAGCGGGGTGCGCCGGCGGTGTGGGTGGTGGGGTGCCAGCTGGTGTGGGCGTTGTCGGAGATCGCGGTGATGGTTCCGTCGTCGTTGTGCTGGTAGGACCGTGCTGTTTGGGGTGTGTTGGTGGTGGGCGGGGTGTGTGTCCAGGTGTCCAGGAGTGTTCTGGTTTGCTCTGCGGTCAGGAGCACGGCGTAGCCGTGCTGGGGCTTGTTTGGTGCGGGGTCGTGTTCTGCGTGGTCAAGGGTGATGGGGCGATCTAGGGCTGTTCCGGTGATCACGATTCGGTTCATGGCAGGTTCGCTCTTTCGGTGGAGAGGCTCTGGTGTGTGTTGCCGGGGCTGGTTCATGGGGGCGTGGGGGTGCTCGGTGCCCACGCATGGGGTGTCGAGGATGGGGTGTTGGTGGGTGGTGGGGTGGGTGTGTAGCGGGCGACGGTGAGCGTGATGATGCTGCCGAGTGGCGCGGCGGTGCCGGGGCTGGGGGAGACGGCGAGAACGACGTCGGTGGCGTGTGTGGTGCTGTCTTGGTAGACGATCTGCGGGGCGAATCCGGCGGCCGCGACGGTGGTAATGACGGCTTGTTGGGCTTGAAGCGCCCCAGGTTTGATGCCGCATCCTTTTGAGTTGTAAGGATGTATGTCATGCCGAAGAAGATCGATCCTGCTGTCCGTGACCGGGCAGTGCGGCTGGTGCAGGAGCACCGGTCGGAATACCCCTCGCTGACGGCCGCGTCAGCGGCCGTGGCCCGCCAGGTCGGCGTCGGTCACGAATCGAACCGTCCTAGTGGTCTTCAATCAAGGTGCCATAAACACGCGACGGTGTCACGTCGGTGGAGCATGCCGAGATCAAACGATTGAAAGCGGAGAATAAGCGCCTCCGCGAGGACGTCGCGATCTTGAAAGCAGCGACGAGTTTCTTTGTGGGGGAACTCGACCCCCGCAACCACTGATGATGGGCTTCATCGACACGATGAGAGCCGAGGGGCACGCGGTCGAGTCGATCTGCCGAGTCTTGCGCGAGCAGGGCCACCAGATCGCCGCGCGCACCTACCGATCCCAGCGGCGTGGCGTCATCGCCGCGCTAACAGTGACCGACGCACTGGTCGTCGACGCCGTCCGCGACGTCGCCTGGACCACTGTCGTGGACGCGGCCGGGTGCAAGCGCCGCAAGCTGACTCCGGAAGGGCTCTATGGCCGGCGGAAGATGACCGCGCTGATCCGACGCACCACGATCCCCGGCGCATCGCGCGGCTCGATCGACCGTGCCATGCGGACCCTCGACTTGGCGGGCATCCGCCGCGATAAGGGCATCCGCACGACGATCCCCGGGAAAGACGGTGTCCGTGCCGGGGACCTGCTGAACCGGGACTTCACCGCGCCGCGTCCCGATCACACTTGGGTGATGGACTTCACCTACTGCCGTACCTGGGCAGGTTGGGTGTACGTCGCGTTCATCGTCGACGTGTTCTCGCAACGCATCGTCGGCTGGCATGCGCAGACCACGAAACATGTCGAGCTCGTGATGATCCCGCTGCGAATGAGTCTCTGGGAACGCGACCGGCAAGGCCACCCCATCCAGCCGCGGCAGCTACGGGCACACTCGGATGCGGGCTCTCAATACACAGCGGTGACCTACACCGAGAAACTCGCCCTCGACGGCATCGCGCCCTCGATCGGGTCCGTCGGCGACGCGTACGACAACGCGCTGATGGAGACGATCAACGGCCTCTACAAAGCCGAATGCATCCGCACGACAGTGTTCCACGACGGCCCCTACAAGAGCATCGCTGACGTCGAGTACGCGACCGCCGGCTGGGTCGAGTGGTACAACAACCGTAGGCTTCACTCAAGACTCGGCTACGTCCCACCAGCCGAGTACGAGCAAGCCCACTACGCGACCCTCAACCGAGAGCCGCAACCCGCATAGGAGCGGCAGAAAACCTGGGGCGCTTCAGCTTGTCCGGTGAGGTGATCGGGGATGGTTTGGTTGCCGCTGGCGATGCTGAGGTTGACGGTGGCGCCGGTGGTGAGGATGGTGCCGAAATCCGGTTCTGAGCGGAGGATGGTGCCGGCGGGGGCGGGGCCGTCTTCGGGGCTGATCGTTCCCGCGGTGAGGTTGGCGGTGTGCAGGGCGGTTTGTGCGCCGGTCAGGGTCATTCCGCGCAGTTGCGGGATGGTCGCGGGGGCGCTGCCAGTGGAGAGCAGAATGGTGACGGGTTGGTTGGTGGGGATGGTGCTGCCGGCGGCGGGGTCGGTTCCGGTGACGGTGTTCGCGGGGAGGCTGGGGTCGGGTTGGTTTCGTTGGCCTGCGATGGTGATGCCGGCGGCGGTGAGGGTGGTGGTCGCGTCGGCGAGCGAGTCGGTCGTGACGGCGGGCACGGTCAGGGTGTGAGGGGTGCTTGCGGCTGCTTGGCCGGTCACGGCCCAGTACGAGCCGAGGGCGGTGACCAGTACGCCGGCGCTGAGGATTAGGGTCAGTTTCGCGGCCGGACTGGCCGGGCGTCGGCCCTGCCGTGCGGTGCCCGGTACCGTGCTGCGGGCGGTTATCACGGGGATGATGTCGGTTTTCGGTGCCGGGTCGGTGACCGGCAGCGACGGAAGTGTGGCCGTGGGTGTGGGGTCGGTGGGGTGCTGCCGGTCGAGGTGGTGGGCGGTGCGCAGCCAGCGCAGCTGTTCCTGGATTTCAAGGAACGAGCCGGGCCGCCGGGTGGGGGCCTCATTCATGGTGTCTGAGGCGAGTTTTTCGAGTTCGTGGAGGATGTCCACGTTCACCCCGGCCAGACCGGGCTCCGGGCGGGGTGCGCCGGCCGGGGTGTGGGCGAGCAGACCGGCGAGGGCGCATCCGAAACCGAAGATGTCGCTGTGCCGGCTGGGAGCGCGTTTTCGTGTTTGTTCAGGCGCAGGGTAGGTGAGGTGTTTCGTGAACCGCTGCCACATGGCCGTGGTCAGGGCCGGGTCCTCGATGTCGAGAAGTTCCGCAGCCTGAGGGCCGAAGTGAATAATTTTCGTGTCCGGGGTGCCGGTCGGGTCGGTGCCGAGCAGGATGGTGTTGGGGCCGAGATTACCGTGCACGATGGCGTGCGCGTGCGCGTGCTGCATCGCGGCGGCGACCTGCTCGGCGACACGGAGAACATAGTCAGGCCAGTCCGCGGGTGTGCTGCGGATGCTGTGCTGGTCGATGGTTTCGGCGGTGATGAGTTCTCCGGCGTACCACGGTGTGGCAACGCCTGACCAGGGGGCGGTTCCGGCGTTATCGATGCGGGCGATGTGTCGGTGCGCGAGTTCCGCACCGGAGCTGGTCATTGCTTGAAAGAGTCTGCTCGCGGCTTCGTCGGTGCCCAGTTCTGGTCGCAGGATCGTGATCCCTGTCGCCCGGTCGAGCGGGATGTCGACGGCGGCGTAGGTGAGCGTCAGCGGGGTTTGTCGGAGCAGTTCGCCGAGCTGGTATCGGCCAGCGAACACCGAATCGTTGTCTGCACTCTGGGTTCCCGCGGAACCAGCGGAGCTGTCGTTGGGCAGGGCGCTCGAGTCGCGGCGTTCTCGCCGGGCGGGAGTGTTCCCGGTCACGGGGTGCCTGCCGGTGGGGTGAGTTGAGCGTAGACGACGAAGTTCTGTTGTGAGGAGGTACCGCCGTGGTATTGGAAGCAGGTGATCAGTACGAGCCGTCCGGGAACTTTTTGCCAGAGTTCTGTTTGTTGACTGAGGACGGTTTTGACGTACAGCTGCGTGTCGGTGATGGTGTAGTCGTAGCTGCCGTTACCGGTACCGACGGTGATGTGGTCACCGGGATGCACCGTGTATTGGCTGTTCGGGATGTCTAGCAGCGGGTTGAAGACCGCGCCGCCGGCCCCGCGGTAGGTGTGTCCGGCGATGTAGACAGTGTTGGTCGCGGCGGGGCCGGCGGTGCCGTAGCCGCGGATCCAGTACGCCTGGGCCGGTCCTGGCGGATCGACGGTGCCGTCAGCTGAGACGCTCATCGCCCCGACCGTGGCATGCAGATTGATCGCGGGGATATCCAGGCTCACCGGCTGGCCAGGCACCGGGGCGACCGGTTCGTCGTTCGTTGCCGTGTCGACGGTTGGTGTGCCGGCTTCTGCTGTCGGACCGGCGGACGCCGAGGCGGGCATGTCGGAGGAGCTCAGTGACTGCGCGGCAGCGGTTGGCGTGACCGGGCTGCTAGCGTGCTGCAGGGCGGGGCTGAGCAGGACCACGGCGGCGGCGAGGGCGGCGGCAGGGATGACCGCCCACACCCAACCGCGCACAGGCAGTGTCGGTGGGCGTTTCTCGTGGCGGGGCGCACCGTGTTGGTCGGCGGCGCCAGGTCGGCGGTGTGTCATTGGCTGCTTTCGGTGGCGTACGCGTCGGCTTGAACTCGGACCTGTTCCAGATAGCTGTCACCGTGGTTGTAGGCCAACACTGCGGTGCTCCACCCGTTGTCGGTTCCGAGGTTCCCGCCGGCGACGCAGAGGTAATGCCCGGCACTGAGCGCGGCGTCGTCGATATTGTTCGGGTCGGCGGTCAGGTCTCCGTTTCCGTCCATCCCATCCATCGCCCAGGTGCTGGGCAGGAATTGCATCGGCCCGACGGCGCGCGCCCACCGCCCGGGACCATCCAGTGCCGGATCAGTATTCGGAAGGGCTTGGGTGTTGTCGCTGCCGTCTAGGGCGGGTCCGAGGATGCTGCCGGTCAGGTTCCCGTCCGCGCCGATCTGGGCGCCGCCGTGGGTGCCGTGGCCGGATTCGATGTCGCCGATCGCGGCGATCGTGTTCCAGCCGGCGTGACAGCCGGGATCCGTGCTGGCCAGGCTGACGGCGGCCGCGGCGTAGCCTTGCAGCGCGCGGGCCGGGATCCCTGTCGATGCGGACACCCGGGCCAGCCAGCCAGCATCGATCCCGGAACGAGGCACGGTAACCGGGGCGGTGGCCGCGCTGGCCGGTTCCGGCGCGACGGCGGCTTCGGGTTGAGCGGCGACCGCGGGCGCCGCGGTGGACGGTTGCCGTGCGGCCGCGGGGGTCGTTGTGGCGAGCCAGCAGAGCGCGGCTGCGGTGAGGATGACGGCGGAGGCTGCGGTGCTGAGGGTGCTGCCGCGCATCAGTAGGCCCGCCGGGTGCTTGCGGGCATCAGCCGAACCTGCCGTTGACGTAGTCGGTGGTGCGGGAGTCTTGGGGGTTGTCGAACATCGCTGCGGTGTCGCCGTGTTCCACGATCACGCCCGGGGTGTTTTGTGCGGCGAGGAAGAACGCGCATTCGTCGGAGATGCGGTGGGCTTGTTGCATGTTGTGGGTGACGATGACGATGGTGACCTGGCCACGGAGGGACTGGATGGTTTCCTCGACCCGGCGGGTGGAGGTCGGGTCAAGCGCGGAGCAGGGTTCATCCATCAGCAGGACGCGGGGGGACACGGCCAAAGACCGGGCGATGCAAAGGCGTTGTTGTTGACCGCCGGAGAGCCCGCCGCCTGGTTGTTCGAGGCGGTCTTTGACTTCGTCCCAGAGCGACGCTTTCCGAAGGGAGTCTTCGACGAGGAGGTCTTTTTGTTGCCGGGTGGCGCGGACGCCGGCGAGTTTCAGGCCGGAGATGGTGTTGTCATAGATCGACATCGCCGGGAACGGGTTCGCTTTTTGGAACACCATCCCGATTTGTCGGCGGGCGGTCGTGATCCGTTCGCCGGAGTCGTAAATGTCGTGCCCGTCCAGGCGCACCTCGCCGAACAGGGATGCGCTGGGGATCAGTTCGTGCATCCGGTTCAGCACCCGCAGGAACGTGGACTTGCCGCACCCGGAGGGTCCGATCAGGGCGGTAACTTCACCGGCTTTCATGGTCAGTGACACCCGGTCCAGGACTTTGTGGCTACCGAACCATGCGGAGATGTTCTCAGCGTGTAACTCTGCTGCATTCAATGCACCGAAACGACCGGTCTCTTCGTCACTGATCGGGGTGGTGTGCGCGTCGACGGTTGGGGCGTTGAGCAGGGCCTGGAACGGCGCCGCGGGTACCGGCTGGGTGACAGAGGTTGCTTCTGGCCGGTCAGCGAAGGCAGACGGTGCGGATTGCGGGCCGAACACCGGCGGTGGTGCGAATTCGGTTGCGGCGGGGGATTCTGTGGGCGTGTCGGTGGGTGTGCTGCTGGTGGCTGGTTCTGTGTGGGGCGTTGATTTGGTTCGGCGGGTGAGGATGCTCACGAAGTCTTCTTTCTTCCGGGGCGGCCCGGTGCTGTGCCCGAGGGGTCAGAGGAGGTTGGGGAAGAGGTAGTTGGCGGAGGTGCTGGTCATCAAGAACACGGCAGCGATCGCGGGCGCCCCCACGATCCAGGCCTGCCAGCGGCCCCACCGTTTCCACAGCCACACTGTGCCGAGGGTGACGGCGGCGAGGAGTTCGAGCAGCAGAACGGTGGCGAACAGGTTCGATGTGTCGGACGCCATCGGCGCTTCGGTGTCGTAGAGCGAGTTCGTCAGGATCCGGGCGGATGGCCGCGGGTAACTGTTCGTGATCAGGACAGCGTCCATGGTGACGGTGTCGGTGGGGAGGAAGAGTTCGCTGCCTTCGCCTCCAGTGATCAGGGCGAGGTGGCCTTGATCACCGGTCGATGCGGCCGGGGGAGGGTCGCCCGGGTTCCGGAATCCGGTGACTTGGTAACTGCAGGTCCCTTCGCCCATCGTGATGGTGAACACGTCGCCGGCGTGCATACCCTTCAGGGCGGTACCGGTTCCGCCGTAGGACGCAGCCCTCGCCATCAGGGTGCTGTCGCCGGCTTGGCAGGGCAGCGCGGTGTCGCGCTGGTGGCCGATGCCTTGCATGGTCTGCCCGGCCGCGGTGCCTTCCACGATCACTTCGTGGCCGATCCCGACCTCGGGTGCGACCAGGACGGCAAGCGGGGTGCCGGGGTCCCAGGGGCGTTCGTTGGTTTGCACCGGCCCGATGGGCACGGATCCGGCGGCGAGGGACACCCGGATGGTGTCGTAGAGGTTTTTTTGGGTGAGGTAGTGCTGCAGTTGGGACAGGATCGCGAGGTTGAACAAGATCGCGAATAACACGATGCAGATTGTTTGCAGGGTTCGGGCGACGGCGGCGTTCGTTTCCGGGGCGTCTACCCAGCTCGGCGCTGGCGGTACCGGTCGCACCCGCTGCCCACCGCGAGGTGTGTCTGGGGTGGGTGGTGGTGCGGTGAGGGTCGCGGTCATCGGCGTGGTCCTCGAGGGTCGCGGACGATGCGGGCGATGATCGCCGGGCCCAGGAGCAGCACGACGAGCAGGATGCCGCCGATGATCATCAGCGTCTGTGGGGTGGTCCACCCGTTTTGGCCTTGCAGGACGGTGGAGACGGGGGTGATCTTGCCGCCGGCAGCGGTTTCCTGACCGGCCTGGGCGATGTCAGTCGGGCAGCCGGTCGAGGCCGCGTCACAGGTCGTTGGTGCGGCCGCGACCGCAGCGGCAGTCGGTACCACTGCCGCCGCTCCCGCCCCAGCCCCCCCTGCACCCGCAGACCCGGCACCGGCTCCCGCTCCAGCGGCTGCTCCTGCGACGGGGGTGTAGCTTGGTCCGGACGCGGCGACGCCGGAGCCGGGGAGTTTGAACGGTGCCTGGCAGGCTGCGTCGCAGCCTGGCGGGAACTTGGCGGTATCAACAAGCACGTTGTGTGAGGGGTCGTCGCCGGGTTTGAAGGTGGGGTTGTTGCACGGGTTCGCATTGCCGTCCAACGCGCCGGCTTTCGTCGCGGCCAGTTTCGCGGTGGTGTCCGCGTCAACGCCCGGGATGGTAGCGACTTGATCCATTGCTGCGAGGACGAGGTTCATCGGCAGCGGGGAGTAGCCCAGCGGACCCATTTTCCGTTGCCCTTCGCAGAGGGCGTAGGTGGTGAAGAAGCCGAGGGTCGCGCCTTTGCTATTGTCGAAACTTCCCGTCACCTGTTTCGGAACGATCTCGTAGGAGTACGCCGACAGCGGGTACGCGCGCGGGTCGTTGTAGCCGTACACCGCGGAGAGGTCCTGGCTGAGGTAGTTCGGTGAGCTCGTGTCGGTGTTGATGCCCGCTTTGATCAGTGACACGGCGACCGCGTCGGCGGTGGGGACGGTGTAAAAACCGGCCGCGTTTTGAATATTCGCAACCGGGAATCCGACAGCGAGGGGGTAGGAATATTCGTCGTAGTTGATCGTGTAGTCGGTGGACTGGCTGTATTTGGTGACCCCGTTCGAACCGGATTGGGCGGTGAAGGTCGGCACATTCTGGGTCGGGAAATACGACGTCGGCGAGGTCGGGTTGCAGCCGGCTGTTTTACACAGCGCGGCATAGTCGGCGGGGAATTCTTTGATCAGCCAGTTCGTGAACTGCGCCGTCGCGCCGGATCCTTCGGAACGAACCACCACGGTGATGGGTTGGGCGGGCAGGTTTACGCCCGGGTTAGTGGCCTTGATCTCGGGAGCATCCCATCTGGTGATCTGGGCAGTGAAGATCCCGGCTAACGCTGCTTGGGAAAGGTTCAGGGTGTCCAGTCGTTGCCCGTTCACGGGCACGTTGTACATGAACGCGGTACCCCCGGCGACGACCGGCAGTAACGAGTACGGGAAAGGTGGCACGGTGGTGTCTTGCGGGTCGCGGGTGTCGCCGGTGTAGGGAATCTCGGAGACGGTGTAGTCGCTGAGACCTTTCGCGAAACTGGTCCGGCCAGAGGATGACCCGTCGGGGTTGAAATCGACGACTACACCTTGCGCCTTTACATCGGTCTCCCATTGCAGCACCGCGTTCCCGGCCCAGGTCGAACCGTCACCGGAGATTCTGAGATAGCTGGCTGCGGACGCGGACATGCTGCCCGTGGTGATCAGGCCAAGCGCGAGGATGGCCGCTCCGGCACCGAGCAACCGGCGCCGGAGCGGCCGGCGTCCCGCTGAACGGATTGGCCGCGTCGGTGGTGCAAGGGTCGGCTTGTTCATCGGAGGGCTCCTAAAGCGATCAGGTCTTCGAGGGTCAGCTCGGGTGGGGGAGGTGTTTCGACGGCGCGGCGGGCGGTTTTGATGCGCCGCCTCGTGTTGCGGGATTTTCGTTCCAGCTGCCGGTATTGCCGGTCGGTGATGTCTCCGGCGGCGCGGCCACCAATCGCGCGGGCGATGATGAAGAGGATCAGCACCAGCGCGAGCAGGGTCGCCGCGGTCGCGAAGCCGCGGACGACGAGGTTGTGGGAGGAGTTTTCGATGAATTTCAGTGCCGCTAACGGCAGCGAGGTCTGCGGGGCGTTGAACGGGTCGAAGTTCAGGTTCTGCGTCACTCCGGAGGTGAGTAGCACGGGGGCGGTTTCGCCGATCCCGTGCGCGGTCGCGAGGATGATCGCGGTAGTCAGGCCACTTCGCACTGTGGGCAGCACGACCCGCCAAACAACGCTCCACTGCCCGGCGCCGAGCGCGAGCCCGGCTTCTCTGAGGTTCCCGGGGACGAGGCGGAGTACGACGTCGGAGGAGCGGATCATGATTGGCAGCATTAGAACTGTGATCGCCAGAGACGCAGCGAACCCGGAGGGTTGTTTCGTGATCAGAACGATCACCGCGGCGTAGATGAACAACCCGGCAACCACGGACGGGAGCGCGGTCATCGCTTCGACGATGGTGCGGACGAACTTCGCGAACCGGCCGCCTACCTCGTTCAGGAACACCGCACAGGTCAACCCCAACGGGACCGTGATCAGCAAGGCGATACCGATCTGTTCCAGTGTGCCCACGATGGCGTAAATGATCCCGCCGCTGTCCAGGTCCCCGAGCGGACCGACCAGGCCCATGTCTTGGGTGAAGAAATGAAACCTGGACCAGAAATCCTGCCCGGAGCTCGGGTCAATGATCCGGCCGAACACCTCGTTGCCGTTGAACAAGGTGAACCCGACGACCAGTGCCAGCGAGCCGACGACGACAACTCCGGCACCCCACAGCAGCACCGTCCAGAGCCGGTCGATGACCGCGGGGCCCGGGTTTCGAAGAAACACCAGGGTGGCATAGATGCCCAGGAACCAGAGAAAAGACACCACTAGCAGCCAGCCGACGGGGATGAACCCGAACACCAGCGTGAACAACACCCCGACGGAGAGTCCGGCGACGGCGGCGCCGACCACGCTCAGGATGTCGTCGCGGCTGAGGCCGACAACAACCCGGCCCGGGTCCGGTGCGTCGACCGGAAGATCCACGCGCGGTAAGCGGGTGCCCCCCGGGGTGCGTGCCGGTGGTGTTGAGGGTGGCGGTGTGTGGGGGAGCTCGGTGTTGACGGGTTCCGGTTCGGTGGGCTGGTCGGTGATCGGTGGGCGTTCGGTGAGAGTCATCAGGCTTCGCTTTCCGCACCGGAGCGGGATCTGGCGATGACGGTGGAGGCGGTGAAGTTGATGATCATCGTGACGATGAACAGGGCGAGCCCTGCGGCCATCAGTGCGGACATCGTGAACGGGTTCGCTTCCCCGTATTTCGTGGCGATCAGGGCGGCGACGGAGCTGGCGCCTTTGTGCAGGATTTGGAAACTGATCTGGTACAGCGGGGAAATGATCAGATAGATGGCGATCGTCTCGCCCAGCGCCCGGCCGAGGCCGAGCATGGTGCCGCCGATGATGCCGCCTTTACCGAACGGCAGCACGACGGCGCGGATCATGCCCCACCTGGTTGCACCGAGCGCGTAGGCGGCTTCTCGTTCCCCGATCGGGGCGCGGGAGAAGGATTCGGACATCATCGCGGTCATCACTGGCACGATCATCAACGCCACGACCAGGCCTGCGATCAGGGTGGAGGATTTGAACAGGGCATCGTTGGGGAGCGGGTTGTCTGGGTCGGTGCCGGAGACGGCGAAGATCGGGATCCAGCCGAACCACTGGTTCAGCCAGACCGCGAATGGGACGATGGCTTGTTCGAAGAAGTACAGCCCCCACAGCCCGTAGATCACCGAAGGCACCGCAGCCATCAGGTCGACGGTGGATTGCAGGGTGCGGCGAAGCCCTCCGGTAGCGATCTCGGTGATGAACAACGCCATCCCTAGCGCCAGTGGGATCGCAACGATCAGCGCGACGAGCGCGATCAGGATCGTGCCGGTCAGGACAGCGGCGATACCGAAGTGATTGGTTTCCGGGGACCATTCCTGGGTGGTCAAAAACGCCCAGAGGCCTTCGGAGCTGATCGCGGTGACCGCCTGGGTGCTGAGGAACACGGCGACGAGGACCATGATCAGGAGCACGATGATTCCGCCGGTGCGCGTCAACCCGCGGAAGATCAGGTCCGGGCGTTCCCGGACCTGCCGGATCCGGCGCGGTTTGGCCGTGTCGGCGTGGGCGACCGGGTAATCGGGTAGCAGTGTGGCCATCAGGAAAACGTCTCCAAGACTGAGGGGGCGGTGGTGGGTTAGCGTTTGCGGCGGCGGCGGCCGATGACGGGGGAGAGAATCCCGGCCAGCAGAGCGAACCCCAACCCGTACAGCAGGGCGTATTGCGGGAACCCGGACGCGACTGGGAGGCCCTGTCCGGCGTCGGATGCGGCGAGCACGATCGGTGCCGGGCTTGCCGGTGCCGCGGGGGCGGGTGCGGTCACCGGGTCGGGGACGGCGGCGGGCGGCGGCACGGCCGCGATCGGGCCGGTGACCGGTTGCGCGGCGACCGGCGGGGCGGCGGGTGCGGCCTGCGGAAGAGTTGCCGTGCTGGTGGTGGCTGGGGGGGTGTCGGTGATCGCGTTCAGGGTGGTTATCGCGACAGCGGCTTGCGCTTTCATCGCCGCGGGGAGGGGGGCGTAACCGGGAGGGAGCTGACCGGAGGTGATGCCGGGCGTTTGGCCGCCGGTGGAGAGGAAGTCAAGGACCGATGCGATGGTGCCCGCGTCGGCGTGACCCATCCCTGCCGTGTCGACTGCGGCGTACACGGGCATTGTCAGCGGGTACGCGCCCGCTTTGTAGTTCACCACGGCAGGTTCGGTGAACACCGTGTTGGCTGCCGTCGGGACGAGCCGGGTCGCGGCTGTGGTGAGGGTGTGTGTGTTCGCAGCCACACAGTTCGTTCCGTTGTCGTCACAGAGCTGCGCGGTTTGGAGTTGGAAACGGGCCGCGTTCGCAGCATCGGTGATACCCATAATTGCTCTGCCCCCGAAAGATTGTTGGACCGGTAACGATTTCCATTGCACCGGTGCGCACGACGGGGTTGTTCCTGAGTTACACCACACGCCCGTTGGGGGGTTTGCTCGGAAGGTGACCTTCGCGGCGAGGGCGACGTTAGTGTCCTGCGGATACATATCGATCAACGTCTCCGGGAGCGTTATATCCGAGTTCTTGATAGGGGCTTGTTCGTACCAGAGGATTTGGGGGTACGACTGGCTGGATGGCGGGTAGCTGGGCGCAATGCTGGAGTCAAATCCTCGAGGTGTCGTGGTCGCGTCCCGTTCGGCTTTCGCAGCAGCCTCAAGGGTGCTAGCTGTGCTTGCGCATTCGGTGTAGGTTCTCGTCGAGTAGAACGGGTTGATCGTTCGGCCATTACCGTCGGGGCAGCCGTCCAGGAAACTTTTCGCACCCGTCGGACCGGTGTCATTCACCAACCATTGCCACAGCTGGTTCGCGGAGTCTGACCGAAGCCCTTCGAGTTGCAAGTTCGTGATTTGCGCTGAAGAACCTGCGTAGTACGTGAATTCGGGGTTCAGGCTGAGAAATTCCGGGTCGACGAACAGATTCGTCGAGGGTTGAAACCACGGCGCTTTCGCTAGCAGGTCCAAGCTGGCACCCCAGGGGTAGCTTTGCGTCAGAAGTTTCGCGACCAGCCGGGCGTTCAGTTTGATCGGGTCCGCGCCACCCGGAGCGCCGAGCGGTATCCCGGCTTTCGCGACCTCCGCTTCTCCGGTCGCCACGTCCGGGTAGCCGCAGATTGCCACCTGGTCCTGGGTGATGACGTGTCCGAGGCCGCACGGTGTCCAGTCAACGTTCAACGCGATAACGGCGGCGGCGACCGCGACCGGGGCGTACACTGGTCGGCTCGTTGCGCCTTGCACCGGTTGGCTGGTGAAGATCAGATTTTCAGATCCCGCGGCGAATTGTCGACGCGCCTGGTAATCACTCAGCGCACTGAACCCGAGCGAGATCGACTTCGTGCTGCACACCCCGGGAAGCCAAGATGTCATCGCGGTGCTGAGTAGCTCCGATCCTCCAGACAGGGTTTGGGCCTGACCCGACGGGCACGAGGACGCCACGTCAGCGAAGGAAAGTTTCACTTGCAGGCGTTGCGCCCACGCGGACGGTTCCACACCGCTAGCATTGGGGAGCCCGGTGAGGAATGGCTTCAGGGTGGTGTTGAGCGGCACGGCAACCAGCCAGCAGTTGCGCACGCTCGGTTCATCCGCACGGTACCCGCAGCCGAGGCCCTGCGCTTCGGCGCCGGTTTGCATTTCGAAAGACCGCTGCCCGGCGCCGGTGGAGTCGATCGAGAATCGGGAGATCTCGTTCGTTGACGCCGCGCTGGTATACGGATTCTTGGCCACGTCACTCACCGTCGTTCCGTCGACGGCCAGAAATGGTGCTGCCACCTTTCCGGCCCAGTCTCCGCCCGTAATGAGCGGATCGGCAGCGATGGTTCGCAGATCGCGCTGGCCAGTATCGATGTCCGAACCGCCGACGCCTTCCTGACAGGTCGCCGGGTCGGGGCTGGTCGCGGCGGGATCGGGGGTTTTCCCGTCCGGGCCGGGCGCACCCCAGCACTGGAATACTTCCAGGTAACTGTGATCGACGCCGGATGTCGGGTCGTAGCCGTCTTTCGCCCCGGCAACGCTCACCGTGACGGCCTGGTTCACGAGGCCGGTGGTCTGCGACACTGTCACCTGCAGGCCACCGAGCCCGTTATCGGTTCCGAAGAAACTCTGGTAACCAGCATTGACCGGTGCTGCGACATCGTTGTATGTTTTCCCGCCGGTGTGCGGGATGACCTGTTCGGCGTTCCGCGGAACCGTGTCGGCCGGCAAGTTGCCAGAATTGTCCCACCGCACAGTCACGGATGAGGTGGTGCTGAGAACGCCCTGCGAACCCCAATCCGTGTTCGCCGCGGTCGCTGAGACCGGTTGTGTGGCGACAAGTACAGCCGCAGTGACACACCCGAGAGCTGCGACTCCTGCTGTCATCGAGAGGAGATGCCGCGCTGAGCGCAGCCGGCGGAGTCGCGATTGAACGGGGTCGGTCATAAAACACACTTCCATCACTTGCAGAGCGGTACGTGGGCAGGAGTTGGCGGGAACCGCCGAGGAAGGTTTACGGCCGTGTCCTGGTGCGCCGTTTCCAGAGGAAGCTCCAGCTGGTCGCGGCGGCAGCGGCGAGGAGCAGGACGATGCCGAACAGGCCGGCGGTGCCGGCGGGTGTGGAGGACGCCTCGGTGACCCAGTCGGTGAGCGCAGCGAACGGGGTGTTCGTTCCTGTGGCACCGGTGGAGGTCACGACCACTGCGACGACCGTCGCTGACGGGGTTGGGGTTGGTGTGGGGGTTGGTGTGGGGGTCGCGCCGGGGACCGTCACTGAGGCGGGTGCGGAAGCGGCGGAGCCGGCGTAGTTCTCGCTCGCGGTTGCCGTGTACGTCGCGGTGTAACTGGTAGTGCCGGCAGGCACGTTCGGGACGGTTGTGCTGGCAACACCGGCAGCGACCGGAACGCTGGTGATGACGGGAGTGCCGTCGGCGGTGTCGAATTCGACTGTCCCGGCGGCGTCGGTTGCGGTGGCCAGCGGGGTACCCGCTTGCACGGTCGCGGTGAGGGTTACTGTGGTTCCGGACAGCGTCGCAGTTTCTGTGACCGTGGTTGCCGTCTTGGGGTTCGGGACGGTGATGTGCGCGCCGGTCGCGGAGGTGGATCCGTTGAACGCCGATGCGGTATCGGGTTGATACACCGCGGTGATGATATGGTCCACACCTTTACTCAGCCCGGTGAGTTTCGTGGCGGACAATCCGCCGTTGACGGGGACTGGGTCTCCGACGGTTGCGCCGTCGGAGAGGAATTGAATGGTACCGGTTGCCTTCGCTTCGGCTGTGCTCGTGCCGGTGTCGGAAACGGTCGCGGTGACGTCCACATCGGTCGTGCTTGCGTCCAGGGTCGCAGTGACAGCGACAGCGGTATCGGCCTTTGGTGCGGCGAGCGGTGCAAACGTCCAGGTTCCGTCGGCGTTGACGGTAAGCCCGCTCCACGCACCGATGGTGTTACCGGACGCGTCTTGACTCAGATTCCCGAACCCGGTCTCTTGACACACCAGACCAAGATTGTATGTGCCTGCCGGTACGGCGGTCAGATTCCAGTGGTTGCCGTTCCAGTCGTACCAGGAGCTCGCGTCGGGGAATTCCGTTGTGGAATCCGAGAAGCTCCCGTCGGCAGCGGGTGTCACGAGGTCAACACCTTGGAGGTTCGCCGTCACGCCGTGACCGACAGGACTCCAGGCAGAGTTAAAGTTCACCCCACCTTTTACCGTTGTGGGAAGGTCGCTGCCGAGGATGAAGAATTGCGCGAATGTGCTCGCCGTCGCGGGCGCGGCCGGTTTCGGCGGGCAAATCAGATTGGTTGAGAGGGTGTAAGTGCCGGTACCTTTACCGGCGAGATCCGCTGCAGCGATCGTTGACGGGTTCAGCGTCAACGTGGCAGCAGCCACACCCGCAGCAGTCCGAACCGCCTGGTGAGCCGTCGACGGTGAAGCGGCATTTGCGGTGGCGGGGCCAAGAACACCGCCGAGCAGGAGGGCCGCCCCGACGGCGGTAGCGGTGATGAGGGAACGGGTGCCGAGACGCAATGTGCAGTCCTTTGCTGAGTATGGATGACCTAGACGGTCTAAAAAGATGTGGGCTTGGAAGAAGGTGAAGGGTGACTGTGCCAGATCGACGTGCAAACGGCACAGCCACCCATGTTTCAGTTCGTGACTAGTTGGTCCAGGCCGAGTGGATCCAGTCGGCGGTGGTCGCCGAGTAGGTCAACGGTTTGAACCCGAAGTCACTGACCGCGCCCGCGCCCGGGAGGGTGCTGGTGAGGAGCGTCTTCAGTGTGGAATCGAAACCCACGCCGCCTGTCGTGATGTGTACTGTCGGTGCGACGAGGTAGGTGTCGCGGTTGAAGATGCCGGTTCCGACACTCGGAACCGTCGAACCACTGCCGTAGAGGGTTCCTGGCACAAGAACCGTGCCGGAGGTGGTGACCGCGGTAGCGCTGTTGATGTTGGTGATCTTGAGCGTTGCGGCGTTGGTTCCGGTGAAGGTGCTCGTTGAGACGCCGTTCTTCTGGGAGATCCACTGGCCGGCCGAGAACGGGATGAGGTCACCAGCGGTGTTCGCTGCGGTGGCGTCGTTCTCATGCAGCGACGACGGGTTTGATGTGCTTCCCAGCACGTACGCGCCGAGGCTTGCGTTCGGCACGTTGATTGCGGTCTGGAAGAACTTCCGGGTTCCGGAGCTCGCCTGCGGAAGCTCGGGAATGACGGAGACGCCGTTGACCTTGACCGTCGCGGTTGCACCGGATCCGGTCACCACAACGCCGTCGGAGACGGACGTAGTTTCGTTGTAGACGTGGGTCAGCTGCGCCGTCGTGAAGTTCGTGATTCCCGAACCCTGGAACGCGACCGATACGGCGTCACGGGCGAATGGCACGAACGTCAAGTTGTCGTTAGTGGCGCCTGCGGTGACCGGGGTGGACGGCTGTGAGGAGGAACGGGCGATGTCGACATCGTTGTTCGAGAGCGTGATGACGTTACCGGCCGCGTCGGTGTAGACGTGGCTGCCGGTGTTCCATGAGGCGCTGAGCGACTTCACTCCGTCGCCGGAACCGGCGGGGCGTGCGTAGCTGATCCCCGCCGATTTGGTTTGGATGGTAGCCGAACCGAACGCGTCGTACGACGCGATGCTGGAGGCGACCGCGGCGTGGGTACCGTAGCCGTTGGTTTCGCCGTTCAGGACGCTTTGGATGGTGTCCGAGCCGGTCGCGGCGTAGGTGCGGAACGCGGCAGGTGACGGGTCGGCCTGCGCGGCGTTGGCGCCGGCGAGGACCAGGCCGAGAAGGACAGCGCTTGCGGCGCTGGCCTTGGCGATGCGTGTTGCTTTAGACAAGGTGTTTCTCCTTTATCATGGTTCTACTTGGGCTTGGCGTTTCCAGGCGCAAGTGTGGGTTTTATCCCGGGTTGCTCGTTCCAGTAGGCCTGGGGCGAGCATTTCCCGTTTCGCGGCCATGCGACCGCGAAACGGGGTCTGTGGGAGAGCTAACGGCTCTCAGGGTTCCTCTCGTCCTGCTGATGGCGGCGACGCTCGTACATATGCGCGCGCCAGAAGTGGGCGTCCGGCTGCGCACTCCGTGGCGTGAAGGTTCTGGATGCGCGGGAAGGTCGTGACTGGTCCATCGTCTCCGCCCCTCTTCCGAACACATCCCCTACGCCCGGCGTGGTACTCCGTGCTAGCCGGTGGCCGGTACGTTCCCGACCATTGACGAGTCTTGCCCCCTTTAAGGGCGGGCGGTAGCGGCGCGTGGGGAACGTTCTGGAAACGCCTGCGTGCGCTCCGGGGGGTTTCAGATGAACTCTTAACGAGTCTGATTTGAAGGGGTCAGGAAGTTTCAAAACGCGGTCTTATAGACGTCGTGCGGACCCTGTTTCAGTGTTTCGCGGTCCAATCACGGGGTGCTTGTGGGATGGACTGGGCCGGGCTCGAGGCCCAGTGCGTGACAGAACGTGGTCGGGTCGGCGGGTGGTTCAGCGGGGATGGCAGGTGCCGGGTGGGCGGGGAAAACAGCGAAGCTCAGATCGTTTTGCTGACAGAGCACCAGCGGGGGCACGAGGTCGGGGTGATCGGTTTGGGTGTCGATCGGACCGGGACCGAAGAATCCTCGCTCCCACAGGTCACGGCACTGCCCGATCGCAGTGGACCCGGTCAGGTCCGCGGGGTCACCTTCGTAGAGTTGGCCGGTGATGCTTTTCGAGTTGAGATCGGCGCTTTGGTAGCACGACACCTCCCGGCCTCGGACATCTGGCGGTGAAAGAACCACCCACGCGGTCCCCGCGAGCCCGACGGCGCCGACCACGGCGAGGGTGAGGATGCCGAAGAGCCGGCGTCTGGCGCGGCGGCGGTGCGGGTGGGCGGCGGCGAAGGTGAGGATGTTCCGGCGCAGCTGGTCACGTTCTTCTGCGCTGAGATTTCGGCGCGGCGGCGGGGTCACCATGTCTCCTCGCGGAACGCTTTGCGTAACCTCGCTCGGACGCGTTTCATTCTCTTGGTGACCGATGCGACAGAGATGCCGGCGAGGGTTGCGGTCTCGTCGTAGCTGAGCCCGTCGTGAATCAACGCCCGGTACACGGTCGCGTCCAGGGTCGGCATCAGGTCGACCTCTTTCTCGATTCGGTGTAGCAGGAACTGGGCATGGACTTTCATATCGAGGTCATCAACCTCGGACCCGTCACGCTCATATTCGGTGATATCAACCGTTGGGATGCGGCGACCCGCTCGACGCGCGGCATGTTGGCACCGAAACTGGGCTGCAGTCAGTAACCAGGGCAGGATCGAGCCGGTGCCCAACGAAATCTTCGCAAGATTTGTCCACGCCGCCGTGAAGACGTCTTGGGTGATGCTCAGCGCCTCATCATCGTCACCCGTCACCTGGTATGCATAATCGAATACCGTGGCAACGTACCGGTCGTACAGCCCGGAGAACGCTTCCGTGTCGCCGAGCAACGCCGCGTCGACGAGCAGATGATCAGGGATGGTGGGCATCACAGGCGACCCTACTGCAGCCGCTCAAAGTACCGCACCATCCCACAACGAATCGCGCTTATCCACCGTTCTGACCTGCACTGCACACCCAGACGACGCAATAACGTTCCTTTTAAAGACCCTGTTTTGGGGTGTCCTGACCTGGTGCGACAAGGTTTCGGATGCTGTTCGAATTCCGTGCTGTTTCGACGCGAATGGTTCAGGAACTCGTCAGATCCCCCTTGCCCGCAGACCGCACAGAGTGTGTTGGATGGTGGCCATGAGATCAAAATTCTTTAGCACCGCCGCCGTGTTGAGTGCCGGTGTCGTCGTCGTCGCTGGTGTGCTCCTCGCTGGTGGCCCCGCATCGGCCGCTACCGCGGCACCCGCAGCTTCCGCGGGCACCACTGGTCAGTCCTGTTGGGTAAACGTGGACACCCGGCAGACCGGCTGCTACCCAACCGGTGAGAATCCATTCCAACAGATCAGCCAAGCGACCGGCACCACGGTGATCGCTGTCCCATCAACAACCAGCCCGCAGAAGCCCCTACCGGCCGACACTACGGCCGCGCCGGCGACGAGTTACGTGCTGACCTCCGTCTGGTCCGGAACCAGCCAGACCGGCGATAACCAGGTGTACTTCACCACCAACGCTTCGATCTGCAGCGGCTTCACCTACGGGTTCCCCACCTTGGGTACGTGGAATGACCGAATCAAATCGTTCCTGTCTTTCAATGGTTGCAAAACGACGCTGTATGCCGATGCGAACTATCAGGGCCTCTCGTTCGGGCCGGGAGCATCAAGTAATAACCTCGGCTCGTTCAACGCCACCGCGTCCTCGCTCGTAGCCGGCTAAGCATTACCCGGGTCCTCCCGGGTAAACGTTCTCGTTCAGGGATGGATGAGGGTTCGGGAGCCCAGCACTGAAGCAAGGAGAACAGTGATCTGCTTCGGCAAGACGGGAAACCCGGTGCAGTCCGCGTGATAGTCGATGTTCACCACACCAACCGTGACCGACGAGGACGTTTCGTGCACGTAGATACCGGCGGGCGGCTTACACCCATCCGCCTGCACAAGCACAGTGACCGTGTCGCTGCTTGGGCTGGAACTGACCAGGACCCAGGGAATGAAAGCGTTATCGGCACCCAACGGCAACGTCACCCGCGGTAAATCCGGATTCGCCGGCGCACTCGTTGAAACCGGGTCACCCGTCGGCGCCGCCGACGCAGAAGCCGTCGGTGTGGGGGTGGGTGACGGTGTCACGACAGGTGGCCCTGGGGCCAGCGGCGGAACCGGGGGCGCCGGATCAGCGGCCGCGCCATCCGGCTGGGTGTCGGGGGTGCCTGCTGCCGCGGCCACCACGAACGGGCTGACCGCTGTTCCCCCTGCCGCCACGCGAGTCACCGGTAGCTGAGTCGCCATCGGGTCTGGCACAGGCGCGGCCGGTGAGAGGGTCGGGGTCGGCGGGTCAGAGGACGCAACCGGATCATCCGAGGGGGTTGGGGTGGGGAAACGCACCGGTGTCGCCGTGGCGTAGTTGCTCAGCTCGGAACGATCCCCGGCACACCCGCTCAGCAGAAACGGCAACGGCAGGGCGAAAACGATCAACATCAGCACAGCACGGTTCCGCTTCGACACGCTCGCTACCATCCGCCCCGTCGTCCAAAACTTCATTCGAAGATCCCTCTGGAGAACCGTCGCAACTCCGGATCGGTCCGCTTAGAACGTAGTGGGGGAACATGAACAATGACCCTCGTTTTGTGTTTGTTTCGATATGCGCAACCACAACGAAACTACCCGCGGCGTCCGTGTGGGGTGCTGCACTGCCCTGTCCGAACGACACTCTCGGCGCATCCGGGTCTGTAACGTTTTCGGTGTTTCCAGCATTTTTGGTTAGTAGGTTTCGGCTGCTGGCCAGCGGTCGGCGAAGGTGATCGCGAACGCATTCAGTGCGGGCTTCCATCGCACGGTCCAGCGTGTCCTGCCGGCCCCCGTCGGGTCAAGAGACCGGGTCACCAAGTAGAGGCATTTGAGCGCGGCGGCTTCGGTGGGGAAATGGCCCCTGGCGCGGACGGCGCGCCGGTAGCGGGCGTTCAAGGACTCGATCGCATTGGTGCTGCAGATCACGGTGCGAATCTCGACGTCGTAGGAAAGGAAGGGTGTGAATTCTTCCCACGCGTTCTCCCACAACCGGATGATCGCCCCGTACTGGCGGCCCCATTTCTCCGTCAGCTCCTCCAACGCCACCCTGGCCGCGGCCGCACTCGGGGCGGTATAGATGGGTCGGACATTCTTCTTGAGGGCGTCCCAGTCCTTCTTCGACGCCAACCGGAACGTGTTGCGGATCAGATGGATGATGCATGTTTGGACCGTGGTGAGGGGCCACACGTTCGACACTACCTCCGGCAACCCTTTCAGCCCGTCACAGACGAGGAAGAACGTGTCCTGGACGCCCCGGTTTTTGATGTCCGTAAGGACACTCATCCAGAACTTCGCCCCCTCACCGCCGGTCCCGGCCCACAAGCCGAGGACGTCTTTCTCGCCTTCCAGAGAGACGCCGATCGCCGCATAGATGGGCCTGTTGGCGACTTGCCCGTCACGGATCTTCACCACGATCGCATCGATGAAAATCGCCGCGTAAACGCCGTCCAAAGGCCGGTTGGCCCACGTCGCCATCTCCTCCGAGACCTTGTCGGTGATTCTCGAGATTGTTTCTTTGGACACCTGCGCCCCATAGATCTGCGCGAAGTGGGCGCTGATCTCACCCGTGGTCAACCCGTGGGCGTAGAGGGAGAGGACCATCTCGTCGACTCCGGTGAGGCGGCGTTGATGCTTCTTCACGATCACCGGCTCGAATGTCCCGTCCCGATCCCGCGGCACCTCGATCTCCACATGCCCGGTCGCTTCGGTCAGGATCGTTTTCGGTCTCGTTCCGTTCCGCACGTTCGAGGAACCACGGTCAGGTTCGGCGTGGTTTTTCTCATGGCCGAGGTGCTCGGTCATCTCTTCGTTCAGCGCGGTCTCGAGGACCGTTTTGATGAACTGCTTCAACAGCCCGTCCGGGCCGGTCAGGGACAGGCCCTGCTCGGCCGCCAGGCGCACCAGCTCCTTCGCCGCCAGTTCCTCCGCGGAGGGTTCCGGCTTGTTTCTTTTCACAGCATCCAGTGTCGTCATCACGGCACCTTCCCCGCCAGACTCACGCCCGACGTATCAGACCGGAAACACCGAATTCGAGACAGTCCCAAATGAAGCCACTGAACAGGTTGCCGACACGGTGACGGGTTACGACCGTTCACGAGACACCCCCAGCGGCTGATCGCCCTCCGCGTCATTGCGCGGACAGCGGTGTAACGGTTGCCGTGAACCCGCCCATGTAGCGCTTCCCCCCGTTTCTGATTGAGTCTGGCTGTGCGGGTGGGTTCCGGGCGGGTATCAACAAGAGATCAGCACGTCGACGGGCAGCGGGATGCCCTCCAGGCGGCAGGCCGCGAGGTGGTGTTCGTGGACTCCGCGTCGGGCAAACTCGCCACCGGCCGGGCCTGGAGAAAGCGCTCCTGTCGGCGAACCGTGCTGGCGACCAGCTGGTAGTGACGAAACTCGACCGGCTCACCGACAAGGGGGTGCAGGTTCGATTCGTCAAAGAGAGCCTGCTGTTCACCGGCGATGACACCGCGATGGCCACATTTCTTCTTTCCGTGATGGAAGCATTCGCAGAGTTCGAAGGGCCCTGATCAGAGAAGGGGTCAGCTCACGAAAAGGAATATCCAACACGATTGGAAGCGGCAACCAGTCGATTCTCGCGTGTTTCCGGGGC
>NZ_JASJXO010000059.1:0-26391 GCF_035018625.1 Subtercola sp. RTI3
GGGGTGGGGTGGGAGGAGGAGGAGGGCGGCGGGGGCGGTCAGACGGGGGCGTCAGGCCGCGAGCGGCAGCTCCGCGGCGAGGCCGGCCGACACGGTGAGGCGGCCGGCGAGGGCGTCGACGGTCACTGAACCGCCGTCGGCGAGGGCACCGGTGACGAGCAGGTCGGCGATGCGATCATCCACTTCGCGTTGAATGACGCGGCGCAGCGGCCGGGCGCCGTACTCGGGTTCGTAGCCGTTGTCGGCGATCCAGTCGATGGCTTCGTCGGTGACGGTCACCGAGATCGAGCGGCCTGCGAGGCGGGCGCGGGTGGCACCGAGCAGCAGTGTCACGATGGCGCGCAACTGCGTAGTCTCGAGCTTTCTGAACAGCACGATCTCGTCGATGCGGTTCAGGAACTCGGGGCGCATGGCCTCGCGGAGCTTGCCCATGACGCGGTCGCGCAGCGCCTTGTCGCTGCCGAAACCGCCGCCGGCGGTCGGGTCGGCCACGAAGCCGATCGCGCCGCCGCGGCTCGCCAGAAACTCCGAACCGAGGTTCGAGGTCATGATGATCACCGTGTTGCGAAAGTCGACCGTGCGACCCTGTCCGTCGGTCAGGCGACCGTCGTCGAGCACCTGCAGAAGCAGGTTGAACACGTCGGGGTGCGCCTTCTCGATCTCGTCGAACAGGATCACCGAGTACGGGTTGCGGCGAACACGCTCGGTGAGCTGGCCCGCCTCGTCGTACCCGACGTACCCGGGAGGGGCACCGACCAGCCGCGACACCGTGTGTCGCTCGCCGTACTCGCTCATGTCGAAGCGCAGCATCGCTTTCTCGTCACCGAACAGCGACCCGGCGAGCGTCTTCGCAAGCTCGGTCTTACCGACCCCGGTGGGGCCGAGAAAGAGAAAGCTGCCGACGGGCCGATTCTGGTCGCCCATACCGGTACGGTTGCGGCGCACGGCCTTGGCCACCACCGACACCGCGTCGTCTTGGCCGATCACGCGGGAGTGCAGCTCGGTCTCGAGCAGCGCCAGGCGCTCACGGTCGACCTGCGTGAGCCGGTTGGCCGGGATGCCCGTGGCCCGACTGATGACGGCAGCGATCTCGTTCTCGTCGACGACGGCCGCGGCATCCAGTGCCTCAGTCGACCCCACCGAGGCGAGCTTGGTGTGCACGCCCACGATCTCGTCGCGCAGGCGCGATGCCTCTTCGTAGTGCTCGGCCGCCACGGCAGAGTTCTTCGACGCCTCGAGCTCGGCGAGCTGCTCGAGCAGGGTCGACGCGTCGAAGCGCGAACCCAGTTTTAGGCGCAGCCGCGCGCCGGCCTGGTCGATCAGGTCGATGGCCTTGTCTGGCAGAAAACGGTCGCTGATGTACCGCGACGACAGCTCGACCGAGGCCCGGATGGCCGCGTCGGTGTACCGAACACCGTGGTGCTCTTCGTAGGCCGGCTTCAGCCCGGCGAGAAT
This sequence comes from Subtercola sp. RTI3, assembly GCF_035018625.1. Lineage (NCBI taxonomy): Bacteria > Bacillati > Actinomycetota > Actinomycetes > Micrococcales > Microbacteriaceae > Subtercola > Subtercola sp. RTI3. The sequence goes on from NZ_JASJXO010000059.1 coordinate 1,456, forward strand.
CAGCACTGCGTCTTCGATGCTCGGCTCGCCCACCTGAACGGGCTGGAACCGCCGCTCGAGCGCGGGATCTTTCTCGATGGAGCGGTACTCCTTCAGCGTGGTCGCACCGACCACGTGCAGGTCGCCGCGGGCGAGCCGGGGCTTCAGGATGTTCGCCGCGTCCATTCCGCCCTCACCCGAACCGCCGGCGCCCACCACGGTGTGCAGCTCGTCGATGAAAATGATGAGGTCGGCCTTGTGGGCGCTGATCTCGTTCATCAGCTTTGTCAGGCGCTCTTCGAAGTCGCCGCGGTACTTGGTGCCGGCCAGCATTGCGGGCAGGTCGAGAGAGATGACGCGTTTGCCACGCAACTGCTCGGGCACACCGCCGTCGACGATGGCCTGCGCGAGGCCTTGCGCGATGGCGGTCTTGCCCACGCCGGCCTCGCCGATCAGAACGGGGTTGTTCTTCGTGCGGCGCGACAGAATCTCGATGGTCTGCTCGATCTCGTCAGCGCGCCCGATCACGGGGTCGAGGTCGCCCTCGCGGGCAAGCTCGGTGAGGTCGGTGCCGTACGTGTCGAGGGTGGGGGTGTCTGACTCGGTCGAGCGGCCGACATCGTTCGCCCCGGCAGAACCAGCCGCGTTGCCGGCCGCGTTCGTGTCGGACGCGCCCGAGAGCCCGCCGTCGCGAAGCCCCGCCTGCAGTGCTTCGGGCGTGACGCCCGCCGCGCTCAGCACCTGACCGGCCGGGGTGTCGCCGGCGATGACGAGTGCAAAGAAGAGGTGTTCTGGGTCGATGTAGGTCGAACCGGATGCCCGGGCCACCTGGTACGCGTGAAACAGTGCGCGCTGGGCCGACTGGGTCAGTACCGGCGCGGAATCGGTGCGCTCGGTCGAGGCCTGGGGCAGGCGCTGCTCAGCGGCAGCGGCCACCGCGGCGGGGTCTGATCCGACGCGGGAGATGGCGTCGGCCGCGGGCTGTTGCTCGGCGATGACGCGCAGGATGTGCAGTGCATCCAGCTCGCTGTGGCCGTGCTCGAGCGCGAACCGGCCGGCCTCTGCCAGCACCTCGTGGGTGCGGCGGCTGAGCAGTCGGCTGATGTCGATGGGGCGGCCCTGCTGGGCTCGCTGCTCGCCCTGCAGGTAGCGGGCGAGAAATTCGTCGAACGAGCTGGTGCCCGATGCGTCGTGGTCTGAGTAGGTCGGCATGCGTCCTCCTGTGAAACTTGAGTGCCTTCGACTCAACTTAACGTCGTGCAGGCCAATGCATTCCCACGAACGCAGAAATTCTCGTCACCGCGCCGCGATGGTGCCTACCACGACCGTCGCGTCGAGTTCGTCGAGGGTCACGATGCGGGCGACCAGACCCGCCCGTTCGAACAGAGCGAGCGTCAGCGGAGCCTGGACGGCGCTCGTCTCCACCAGCAGTCGCCCCCCGGGCGCGAGCCACGCAGGAGCCTCAGCGGCGATGCGGCGATGCAGGTCGAGCCCGTCGTCGCCTCCGTCGAGTGCCGTCGCAGACTCATACAGTCTCGCCTCTGGCGGCATCAGCGCGATGGCCTCGGTGGGAACGTATGGCGCGTTCGCCACGATCACATCGACCCGGCCCCGCAGATGCGCGGGCAGCGGCTCGTAGAGGTCGCCGATGAGCACGGTGGCACCCGCGCCCAGGTTGCGCCGGGCGTACTCGAGCACAGCCGGATCGATGTCGGCCGCATACACCTCGAGTTTCATCGGGGCGCCAGCTGTCTCGCTGGCGACAGAACTTTCGCTGACCTCGGCGAGAACGGATGCCGCCACCGCCGCCACCCCACAGCACAACTCGACCAGCACCACCCGCGCCACTTCGGCGCCGCGGTCGGGCGTGGCGGCAGCGGAGAGCGTCTCGGCAGCAGCCGCCGCAACCGCCGCAACGGCCAGCGTCGCCAACAGCTGCGTACGCCGCCGCGGAACGAAGACCCCGGGCCCGACGGCCAGCCGTTGCCCGAGAAACTCCACCCAGCCCACGAGGTGCTCGAGCGGGATGCCCTGCACCCGCCGAACCACCAGCTCCTCGAGCTCGGCCGGGGTGCCCGCCCCTTCGAGCAGCAGGTCGGCCTCGTCTTCGGCGAAGACGCAACCGGCTGCGCGGAGCCGCGCCACGATCGTGTCTCGGAGGAGCGACGCCTCAGCGGGCGCAGCCGGCAGGTGCTCGTGCATGGCAGCCAATGCTAGTCGGGAAGAGATGCAGTGGGCTTTGGCGAGGTACATTGGAACAACGCAGTCGACATTCTCAGGGGAGATCAGAAATGACCGGGTTACTCATTGGCCTGCTGGCCTTCATCACGGTTGGCGTGGGCATCACCGGGATCGTCGCGGGCATCGCGATGGCGAAGTCGCCCTACCGCGGCTGAGGGTGCTTCGCACGCTCCACCGGCGCGCAACGCGACCGATCTTCACAACACAATAGATCGAGGGGCACGGCAAGATGACCGACAGGGCCGTCTTCAGCGAGGCACTCGAAGAGCTCTCCCGTGCACAGCGCGGCGGAGGCCGGGCCGTCACCTCTGCCGATCTCTGCGGCCCTTTCTTGCGCGTTCTGCCGGTGACGGGTGCCGCGGTGTCGACCATCGGCAGCGGGCTCGGCGTCTCGACGATCTGTGCCAGCGACGACGCTGCCGCCAAGATCGATGAGCTTCAGATCGATTTGGGCGAGGGCCCGTGCTGGGAGGCCCTCTCGACGCGCAGACCCGTCATCGCCGACAACTTCGCGGTCGAGAAGCACCCCGCCTGGCCTGTCTTCGCCGAGGCGCTCCGCGGCTACCGCATCGGTGCGCTCTACGCGTTTCCACTCACGCTCGGCGCCCTCGACATCGGCTCGATCGACTTCTACTCGAATTCGGCGCGCAGTATCAGCAAGACAGAACTCGACGACGTGACGGCCCTCAGCGAGATCGCAGCCTGGCAGGTTCTGCGCCGCGTGCTGGCCGACGACTCGCAGAACACCCGTGACGTCGACGCCGACCCCAGCCCCGGGTTCTCCCGCAAACAGGTTCACCAGGCGACAGGCATGATCATCGCCCAACTGCAGGTGCCGGCGACCGATGCCATGTTGCTGTTGCGCGCCCACGCATTCTCATCGGGGCGAACCGTACGCGAAGTCGCACACGACGTGGTGGCGCGTCGACTCGACTTCCTTCCCGCATCAGAGCGGTCGTAGGATCAAGTTATGACGGAGCAAACCCGCGAAGGGCTCCTCGCCGCATCTTTTGTCTCCCTGGCTGACACGCTGGTGGTGGGGTACGACGTCGTCGATCTTCTGCAGACCCTGGTGGAGACCTGCGCAACAGTCCTCGATGCGGCGGCGGTCGGCCTGTTGCTCGCCGACGAAGGAAATGTGCTCGAAGTGGTCGCCTCGACCAACGAGCGCAGCCGTCTGCTCGAGATTCTTCAACTGCGTGCGGGTCTCGGCCCGTGCGTCGAGTGCTACATCACCGGCAAGGTCGTCTCGGTACCCGACGTGCGTGAGCTTCGCGACGACTGGCATGTCTTTCGCGAAGGCGCGCTCGAACAGGGCTTTCTCTCGGTGCACGCGGTGCCGCTGCGCCTGCGCGGCTTCACGATGGGTGCATTGAACCTCTTTCGCGAGACAACCGGGGCCCTGAACAGCAACGATGCGGCCGCGGCCCAAGCGCTTGCCGACGTGGCGACCATCGGCATCGTTCACGAACGAGCAATGAGACAGAGCGAACTGACCCGGGAACAGTTGCAGCGGGCTCTCGACAGCCGCGTGATCATCGAACAGGCGAAGGGTGTCATCGCCCAGTCGAAGAACATCGACATGAACGGTGCGTTCTCGGTTCTGCGGGAGTACGCGCGCTCGAATTCGCTCTCGCTCACCGATCTTGCTGGGCGCGTCGTGGAGCGCACCATCATTCTCTGACCTGACACGCCGCCCCACCTACGCCAGACTCCACCGCACATCAAGGCGCCGCCCCGAAACTCTGATCTGACCTTCACGGCCGGGCCCGGTGCTAGCGTGAAGAAAGCCCAAGACCTCGGCTTCGTCAGTGTCATTGACACGCCTGAGTCGAGGTTCACATGATCGTTCGTTCACACGAGACCGATACCGCTGCCGAGGGCCCAGACGAAACCGGCCAACCCGAACCGGTCGGCGGGGCGGGCGATCGTGCTGGCCCGCACCGGGCGCATCCATACCTCGCGCCGGAGGATTACCGCACGTTCGCAGACGACTTCGACTGGGGCCTGGTCTGATTCGGCCAGCACCCCGACGGGCGCCTGCGGCTAGCCTTGGGCGTCAGGCTCGGGAATGTAGTAGAGACCCGAGCCGCTGTTCGCCGAGTCAGACAGCTGGCGAACCCACTCGCGGTTGATGCTTGGCGTCTTGCTACCGAAGTATTTGAAGTAGAGCGGCACCGAGGCGTCCATCCAGAGGCTCGAACGGCCCGACCCCGTGTCGGCATCGTCTTTCCACGAAAAGAAGAAGCTTTCTCTGCGTCGCAGTTTCGCACCGATGACGATCTGCAGGTGCGCAAGAACCCGGTCATCGAAGAAGGTCTCGATGCTGGCATTGCCGTAGATGAGTTTTCCCACGTTTACTTCCTCCGACCATGCTCGCAGAGGTCGTTCCCTGTAGCGCTATACCTAGACCATATTCAACCAACGAACGTCTTCTGCGCCAGCGCCTAGGGGGTTGACCGGCATTTTGGCATGCGCTAATGGCAGACTGGAGGGGTGAATCAGCAAACCACTCTTGCCCTCGTTCGTCACGGTGAAACCGACTGGAACGCTGAGCGCCGCCTGCAGGGCAGCTCAGACATCGCTCTGAACGACGTGGGCCGCGGCCAGGTTCTGGCTACCGCCGAGCTGCTGCAGGGTCAGCCGTGGGATTTTGTGGTGTGCTCTCCGCTCTCCCGGGCCCGTGAAAGTGCGAGCATCATCGCCCGCACACTGGGTATCGAAGTGAGCACGGTGGTTCCCGAGCTGGTCGAGCGCGACTACGGGCCCGCCGAAGGCATGCAAGACGGTGACGAGCTGCGGGCCCTTCGCATTCCGGGCGGTTTTCAGGGCGCCGAGACCGAAGCAGACGTCACCGCTCGGGCCACCGCCGCCCTCGGTCGCATCGCCACAGAGTACCCGGGTGCGCGGGTCATCGTCGTTGCGCACGGCACCCTCATTCGGCTGGCCCTCAGCGAGTTGAGCGGCAGCGCCATCACGACGATCACGAACGCGGGCCACTGCCTGCTGCACCACGAACCCAGCGCCGATAGCGCCGCAGCCGATGCGTGGTCGATCTCGGTCGTCAACGGTGCGCCGTTCGAACCGGTAGCGGTCGGCTGACAGGGCCCGCCTCGGGGCCGCCCTGTTGCACCCACCGCGAACGCGCGGGGGCGCCTGGCGGTGCTACTGCTCTGCGCGCAGCAGCACCTGGCCACTGTCGGTGGCAATGATGGTGGCAGAGGCAATGTCGGCGCGCCGGATGCTCGTGGTGGCGGTCGGCAGAGCCACGGTACCCGGGCCCGAGCTCCACGTGGCCACCTGCGTGCTGAGGCCGGCCCGATCGGTGATGACCATGGCGTAGCCCCTCGAATACGCCTGCTCGGGTTGGCTGCCGCCTCCGTACGTGCACTTCCACTCGATCAGAGTGCCCCACGGCTCATCCGCGAACGTCGCCACGGCGGTGAGGGGGCTCGGTATCTCTTGATCGAAGACCACCGAATTGGCGGGATCGCCACCGGGGGTGGGCGACGACGTCGGCGCTGCCTGAACGCGTGACTGCGGCGACACCGCCAGAGAAATGACCAGCGTGAGAGAAACCGCCGCCGCTACCGCGACGAGAGCAGCGGCCGACGCCACGACCCTGGTGCGGGTGCGATGTCGACGGGCCCGGGCAAGCAGGGTCGGCAGCACGGTGAGCCGGTCATCCTCGAGCCCTGCCGGTGGTGCTTCGAGTAGGGCAGCACCCTCGGCGGCGCTGAGGGTGGCGAGCAGGCCCGGCACACCGGCGAGTTCGGCCAGTGCGGCCTTGCACGCGGGGCACTCAGCGAGATGCTGTTCGTATTCATGGCGTTCGGCGGGCGCCAGCGCGCCCAGAACGTAGGCGGCATCCCATTCGGCGAACCGATCGTCGGGCGTCACCTTGTCACCCCCTTCTCCTGCAGAACGAGCCGCAACGCGCGCAGGCCGTAGTGCAGGCGCGACTTGACCGTTCCCTCGGGAATGCCGAGGTGCTCGCCGATCTCGGCAACCGACCGGCCACCGTAGAACGAGTGCACCACCACCTCGCGGTGCTCGCGCGAGAGCTCACGCAGTGCGTCGGAGACCAGCCAGGCCTGCAGAACGGTGTCGGTGTGATCGACGCTCAGCCGTTCGGGCGGCGCATCGGTGGCGATCTCGTGGCGCGAGCGGGCGCTCCGCCAGTCGTCGATGACCAGGTTTCGCGCCACGGTGAACAACCACGATTGCACGGAGTCTTGTTCGCTCTGCAGGATGCGCGGGCTACGCCAGGCCCGAAAGAGCGTCTCCTGCACCACGTCTTCGGCCCACTCCCTGTCGCTTGTCAACCGGATGACGAACCGCAGCAGGGCTGGGGCATGCTGATCGTGCAGCGAACGCAACACCTGGGCTTGGTCATCCACGCCAACGCACCTCCACCTGTACATACGAAACACCCAGCGAAAAAGTTCACTGGTCGGTGAACGAAACCACGCGTCTTATCGTAGATACGGGTAGCAGTGTCTCAGCCACCCCTCGCAGAAGGAACACTATGACCGAGAAATCTCCCGTCACCCGCCGCGTCGTTCTCACCGCCGGAAGCGCGGGTGTGCTCGGTGCGAGCGCCCTGGTGCTGGCCGCGTGCGCACCCACCGACAACACGAACACCGGTGGGGCGGCCGCCGGCAGCACCGCCGCGCCGACCGGGGCGCCCAGCACAGCCGCCGCCGAAGCGCCCGCGACCTCGAGCGGAAGCGCTGCGGGTGGCACCGAAGTCGCCAAGCTGGCAGATGTTCCGGTGGGCCAGGCAAAGACGGTCACCTTCAAAGGAAAGTCGATTCTGGTGGCGCAGCCCACCGCCGGCGAGGTCGTCGCCTTCAGCTCGGTGTGCCCCCACCAGGGCTGCGCGGTCGCCTTCGCACAGACCGACTTCGCATGCCCCTGCCACGGGTCGACCTTCGACCTCAGTTCGGGAAGTGTCACCCACGGGCCGGCCCAGACCGGGCTCAGCAAGATCGCCGTTGCCGTGTCGGGCGACTCCATCGTCGCTTCCTAGAGCAGAACCCCCCAGGAGACCAGCATGCTGCCCTACGAGATCAACGGCCTTCCCCTCCACATTCTGCTCGTGCACTTCGTCGTCATCGTGATTCCCGCGGGGGCCCTGATGACGGCAGCCGGAGCGGTGTGGCCAGCGTTCCGGCGAAAGCTTGGCATCGTGACCCCCATCGTCACGCTGCTCGGGCTGCTCAGTGTGCCGCTTGCGACGAACGCCGGCGAGTGGCTCCAGCAACGGGTGGGAGCCACCCCGCTCATCGCGGCACACGTGGCGCTCGGAGACACGCTGTTGCCGTGGGCCATCGCGCAGTTTCTGGTATCGCTCGTGATCTGGGGCTGGTACCGATTCTTCGCGGCGTCGAAGGCGTTTCCTGACGCACCCGTGCGGCGGGTCAGCGAACCGGTGCCCGTGGGCGGCGAAACGGGGGGTGCCACGCGAGCGGATGCACGCCCGGCCGCTTCGGGCCTGAACGGTTCGGCAGCGGCAGCTTCAGCAGCGGTCACCGCTGAATCCGCAGCCGATCCTCGGCGCCGAGCCAGCCTCGCTGTGTCTCTGGTGGTGTCGATCGTACTGATCGTCGCCGGCGTCGGCATCTCGGCCGGAACGTTCTACAAAGTCGTTCAGATCGGTGAGTCGGGTTCGAGTGCTGTGTGGCAGGGCTCGTTCAGCGAAAACCCGAAATAGCGACAGTGACGAAGTAGCGGCAGCGACGAAGTAGCAACCCAGAGACGGGCGGGTCAGCCCGCGTGGGTAGCGGCCTGCCAGGCCGACGCGATCATCTCGGTGAGGGTGTGGTGGGGCATCCAGAGCCCGTCGCCCATGGCGAGTTCGCCCGATGCGACGATGCGTGCAGGGTCGCCCGGCCGGGCGGCGAGAACTTCGGGGGTGAAGTCGATGCCGGTCACTGCCGCCATTTCGCTCATGATCTCGCGCACTGAGACGCCAGAACCGCTGCCGAGGTTGTAGGCCGGGGCGAGCGTCTCGCCCGCGTCGAGCTTTTGGGCGGCCGCAACGTGGGCGGCCGCCACATCGGCGACGTGAACGTAGTCGCGCACGCAGGTTCCGTCGGGCGTGGGGTAGTCGTCGCCGAAGATCTTCGGGGTCTGGCCGGCCAACAGCGCGCGAAAGACGAGCGGGAACAGGTTGTGCGGGCTGGTGTCGCTCACGACAGGGGTCGCCGACCCGACCACGTTGAAGTACCGCAGAGCGGTGTGCCGAAGGCCGGATGCCACGGCCTGGTCGGCGATCAGCCACTCGCCGATGAGCTTGGTCTCGCCGTACGGCGACTCGGGCGTGGTGGCGGTGGCCTCGGTGACGAACTCGGCCGGGGCGTTGCCGTACACGGCCGCACTCGACGAGAACACGATCGACGGTACGTCGTGGTTCTGCATGGCAGACAGCAGGTTCACGGTGGCCGTGACGTTCTGGGTGTAGGTGTGCAGCGGGCGCTGAACGCTCACCCCCGCGTACTTGAAGCCGGCGAGGTGCACGACTCCGGTCACCGGATGCTCGTCGAAGACCCGCTCGACGAAGCCAGCGTCGACCAGCGAGCCCCGCTCGAGCACGGCGCCTTCGGGAACGAAGCCCTCGTGCCCGCTCGAGAGGTCGTCGATCACGACCACGTCGATGCCGCTGTCAAGAAAGGCACGTGCCACGTGCGAGCCGATGTAGCCGGCCCCGCCTGTCACCAACCACGTCATGAAAATTCTCCTTCGGGTGCTTCGGGGGCTGCTGCGGTGTCGGGCTCGGCTGCGGCTTCGGACTCTGCTGCGGCCGCGACGAACGTGATACCCCAAGTGGAGTGCCAGGTGTCGGCGCGCTCGATCCAGCGGAGGTCTTCGCCGGTGTTGAGCGCGTCGGGCGGTGCCGTGGTCGGCTCGACCGTGACCGCCCAGCCGAGGCCCGCAGGGGTGGGAAAGATCTGGGTGGTGAAGACCTGGGTGTGCTTGTAGTTCTGGTCGCCCCAGAGCTCGATACGGCGGCCGTCGGGCGCGGCGATGGTGTGCCGGTAGGTGCCGTCGGCACCCGGGGTGAGACCGAAATAGGCGGTGTCGAGATCGAGGGTTCCCACGACCGCGCCCTGCGAGAGGTCGTACGCGGTACCCGCGACGGCGGCGGTGCCGGTGGGGTTCAGCCGGGCATCCACGCTCACCCGCATGGTGGCGTTGACCGTGATCGTGAGCTGCTCGGTGGGCACATCGCCGATGCGAAAGTAGGGGTGGGCGCCGATGGCGGCCGGCGCGGGGGCCTCGCCGTCATTTCGGATGTCATGGCTCACCGTCAGGCCGTCGGGCCCGACCGTGTAGGTGGTGTCGACGGTGAGGGTGAACGGGTAGGCGTCGCTTGCGGCAATGACGGCACGCAGGGTGATCGACGAGTCACTCTGTGAAATCGGCTCATGCGGCAGCGCGAACAGGAAACCGTGCAGCGCGTTGCCGCGGTCGGGCTCGGTGAGCGGCAGCTGCAGGTCGCGGCCGTCGTAGGTCCAGCGGCCGTCACGAACCCGATTCGGCCAGGGCACGAGAATCTGGCCGGCGCAGAAGAGCGGAGCGGCGGTCTCGGCGAAACCCTCGATGAGCGCAGTACCGTCGACCTCGAGTACGCGCAGGGTGGCGCCCACGGCGGTGACCACGGCGCGGGTTCGGTGCTCACCCTGGGCCCAGCTCAGCTCGAACTGGGATCCGGTGGGCAGGGCGGTATCTGCGGCCCTGGCGGTACTGGCGGTACTCATACGTGGTGGCCTTTCATGGTCGCGCCGTCAGAGGGCTGCACGACGAACAGATCAGGGCGGTCAAAACCTCGGGCAGCGAAGGCTTCGACCAGCGCGGCTTCGAGAGCGGGCCGGAGCGAGCGCGGAATGAGCGCGATGGCTGCTCCGCCGAAACCGCCGCCGGTCATCCGGGCACCGACGGCGCCGCTGGCCAACGAAACTTCGACGGCGAGGTCGAGTTCGGGCACCGAGATCTCGAAGTCGTCGCGCATCGAGACGTGGGAGGCGTCAAGCAGCGACCCGATGGCGTTCGGGCCCGCCTCGGTGAGCAGGCGCACGGTCTCTTCGACGCGGGCGTTCTCGGTGATGACGTGGCGGGCGCGCCGAAAGGTCACGTCGTCGAGCAGCCGCTGCATGCGCGGCAGGTCGTCGACGGTCAGCTCGCGAAGGGTGGGCACACCGAGGGTCTGGGCCGCCAGTTCGCAGGATGCCCGGCGGGCTGCGTACCCGCCCGTGGCGTGCGCGTGGGTGACCTTGGTGTCGACCACCAGTATCTCGAGTGCCGCGGCGTCAAGGCCGAGGGCGATCGACTGGCTCTCGAGGCTGCGGCAGTCGAGGAAGACGGCCGCGTCGGCGCGGCCGAGCATCGAGGCGGTCTGGTCCATGATGCCGGTGGGGGCGCCGACGGCCTGGTTCTCGGCGACCTGGCCCACGGCAGCGAGTTCTTCGGGCTCGAAGCCGAGGCCCCAGAACTCGTTCAGGGCCACGACGGTGGCGCACTCGATGGCGGCAGACGACGACAGGCCGGCCCCGATGGGCACGTCGGAGTGGATGTGCAGCGCGAAGCCCCGGCGGGCGAGGTCGCTCGCGGCGGCAGTGTCGGCTGTGCCAGCCCGGGCGAGGAGCGCCCAAGCCACGCCGAGCGGGTACGCCGACCATCCGTCGAGCGCAGCGGGCGCCAGGTCGGCCAGGTCGATCTCGACCGTCTCCTCGGAGAAGGTCGACGAGACCCGTGCGAGCTGGTCGTCGCGGCCCGCCAACGCCACCCACGCGCGCCGGTCGATGGCGAAGGGCAGCACGAAACCGGCGTTGTAGTCGGTGTGCTCGCCGATCAGGTTGACCCGGCCCGGCGCCGACCAGAGCCCGTCGGGCGCCTGACCGTGGCGCTTCTCGAACTCGGTAGCGAGCGCCGTGCGCACGTCGCTCTGGCCCGCAGCCGCGTCGAACGTGGTGTCAGTGTGTTTCGCGCTCATCGTTCGCGCCCTTCGGCCTCGGCGTAGCTGGTTCTGAGTGCTTCGGCCGTGCGTTCGGGCGGTACGTCGCCGATGAAGGCGCCCATGGCCGACTCCGAGCCGGCCAGAAACTTCAACCGGTCGGCCGCGCGGCGGGGCGACGTGATCTGCAGCATCAGCCTGATCTCGTCGCGGTGCGAATTGACCGGCGCCTGGTGCCAGCCCGCGATATACGGCGTCGGCGTGGGGTACAACCCATCGATGGCGCGCAGAACCCGGGGGTAGAGCACGGCGAGCTCGTCACGCTCGGCCGACGACGTAGCCGCCAGATCGGGCAGCTGACGGTGCGGCAGAATGTGCACTTCGATGGGCCAGCGCCCGGCGAACGGAACGAACGCGCTCCAGTGCTCGCCCTGAACAATGAGACGCTCGCCCTGCTGCTCGCTCGCCAGAATGTCGGCGAACAGCGTGGGTCCATAAGCATCGATCGACGCGATCAGGCGCTCAGTGCGCGGTGAAACGAACGGGTATGAGTAGATCTGCCCGTGCGGGTGGTGCAGCGTCACACCCACCTGCTCACCACGGTTCTCGAACGGAAACACCTGCTCGATACCGGGCATCGCCGAGAGCACCTTCGTGCGGTCGGCCCACGCTTCGATCACCGTACGCGCACGCGAGGTGGGCAGCGTGCCGAACGAGCCTTCGCGCTCGGGGCTGAAGCACACCACTTCGCACCGGCCGATGGATGCCCGCACCCGCCCGAGCCCCACCGAGTGGTCACCGGCGACAGACGCCACCCCCGGTGTCGCGAGCTCAGGCCCGAACGACGGCGAGCGGTTCTCGAACACGGCCACGTCGTACAGGCTCGGAACCTCGGAGGGGTTGTCGGGGGCCTGCGGCGCGAGCGGGTCGAGGTTCGCCGGCGGCAGGAAGACGCGGTTGTTGCGCGCGGCCGCGATGGAGATCCATTCGCCGGTGAGTGCGTCTTGGCGCATCTCCGCGGTGGGCGGCCTCGGGTCAAGCTCTCGCTCGTCGGCGGCGCGAAAGGCCGGCAGCGTGGTGTCGGCGTCGTCGTAGTAGATGAGTTCGCGGCCATCGGCGAGAACGTAAGGGCGTTTGACGATGGGCCTGCCCCCGACGAGCGACAGCGCTTCAGCGGGTTCAGAGGGCAGGGAACTCATATCAGTACTTTCGCTTTCACAACACAGGCGACCGAGACGGCTTTCACAATCCAAAGTATCGTACGTCGACCACGGGCGCACCCGCGGTGATGACTTTCTTTTCTTTGTCAATTGACAATAAACCGCAAGCCAGCGACCATGAAGACATGACCGATCCCGGCCCTGACGACCAGCTGCCCCCCGCCGTTCGCCGCGAACGCATGCTGGCCGTCATCGACGAGCGCGGTTTTGCGCGCGTGGGCGAACTCGGCGACACCTTCGGCGTCTCTGGCGTCACCATTCGGGCCGACCTCGATCTGCTCGACCGCCAACACCTCATTCGCCGGGTGCACGGCGGCGCGGTCATCCGGAGCCCACGCCTCGAACACGAACCCACGTTCGAGCAGTCGCTCGAAGCGTCGACCGCCGAGAAGCGCCTCATCGGGCAGCTCGCGGCGAGCCTGGTACGCCCCGGCCAGAGCGTTCTGCTCGACGTGGGCTCGACCGCGTTGGCGGTAGCTGAGGCGCTCGTGGCCCGCGACGACCTGAGCGACGTCGTGGTGGTGACGAACGGCCTCAGCATTGCACTGGCGCTCGAGCCGGGCATCCCGAGGCTGAGCGTGATCGTCACAGGCGGCACCCTGCGCCCGCTGCAGCACTCGCTGGTCGAGCCGCTCGCGTCGTCGATGCTGCAGGGCCTGCACGCCGACATCGCCTTCATCGGCTGCAACGGAGTCGACCTCGCCCACGGCGTGACCAACCTGAACCTGCCAGAGGCCGACATCAAGCGCCTCATGCTCGCGTCGGCCAGCCGGGCGGTCGTGATCGCCGACACCGGCAAACTGGGCCAGGTGCACCTCGGAACCATCGGCCAGCTCAGCGACTTCGACGCCCTCATCACGGGCACGCCCGAGACGGCCGACCCGGCTCTGGATGACCTCACCGCGTCACTCGAATCGGCCGGTCTGCTCGTCATCACCTCACCGGCCACCGCCGCCACCTTCTGACAGACCCCTGATCGTTCTCGCCGGCCTTCGCAGCCGATGAGTAAACTCGTCGGATGGATTCGATGAGACAGGTGGATTCGATGAGACACGCCAAGCGCCCGCCAGCCCCCGGGGCCTCGCGAGTGCTGAAGGTCGTCGCCATCGCGTTGGCCGTGGTGCTCGTCAGCGGCGTCTCGGTCGCCGCCATCGCCGTGACCAGCATCGCGTCGAAGATCAGCGCGAACGCCGTCGACATCTCGGGCGGCACCGGCGAAGGCGGCAGCCAGCCGCACGTGGGCGCGTTCGTGGGCGGGTTCAACGTGCTCATCGTGGGCACCGACAACGACGCGAAACAGGGCGACTCGTTCGGCAAGCGCGACGCGACACTCAACGACGTGAACATCATGCTGCACGTGTCAGCAGACCAGAAGAGCGGCGTGGTCGTGAGCTTTCCGCGCGACCTGATCGTCAATCATCCGGCCTGCACCGACCCGACGACGAAGGTCGCGTACGACGCCACCCGCAATGAGCCGCTGAACACCGGGTACGAACGGGGCGGGCTGGCCTGCATCAAGACCACGATCGAGAAACTGACCGGGCTGACGATTCCGTACGCCGGGCTCATCTCGTTCAACGGTGTGATCGAGATGACGAACGCCGTCGGCGGCGTGCCGGTGTGCGTGAACAACGCCATCTTCGACAAGGACTCGGGGCTCGACCTGCCCAAGGGCACCACCGTCGTGTCGGGCGCCGACGCCCTCGCGTTTCTCCGCACCCGCGAGAGCGTGGGCGACGGCAGCGACCTTTCGCGCATCTCGTCCCAGCAGCAGTACCTGTCGTCACTGGTGCGCACACTGAAGAGCGCCAACACCCTCACCGACGTGACAAAGCTCTACGGCCTGGCGAGCGCGGCGGCGAACAACATCAGCCTGTCGACGTCGCTCGCGAGCCCGGATGCGATGGTGTCGCTCGCCCTCGCGCTGAAAGACATCGACCTCACGAAACTGGTCTTCGTGCAGTACCCGGGCACCACCGGCAACGCGAACTACCCCGGCAAGGTGATTCCCACTGTCGATGTGGCCGACGAGCTCTTCGCGAAGATCTCGAGCGACCAGCCCTTCACTCTCGACAGCGACTCGACGGGCATCGGGTCGGCGGTGGTCACTCCCACGCCTTCACCCAGCTCCAGCTCCACCCCCAGCTCCACCGACGCGGCCACGCCGGCCGCGACACCCGCTCCCTCCCCCTCCTCCACCTCAGCAGTCATCGCCGGTGTCACCGGCCAGACTGCCGACGAGCAGACCTGCGCCGTGGCCAACTAGCCAGCCAGCTTTTCGCTAAACGAAGACCGTGGGTGGGTCAGGTGAGCTGGGGGAAGAAGGTGGCGAGGGGGGCCGGGCGCCCGATGTGGTAGCCCTGAGCACCGTCGACGCCGAGCTCACGCAGGAGGTCGAGTGAGGCCTCGTCTTCGACGAACTCGGCAATGGTGAACTTGCCGAGACCTTTGCCGATCGACACCAGCGACGACATCACCAGGCGATCGAGCGGGTCGCGGTCGCTGCCGGAGACGAATTCGCCGTCGAGCTTCATGATGCCGAAAGGCAGGTGTTTGAGGTAGTAGAACGAACCGTATCCGACACCGAAGTCGTCGAGTGCGAAGACGCAGCCGAGGGCGGTCAGGCGCGACATGAACGCCTGCGCGCTGTCGAGGCTCGAGACGGCAGCGGTTTCAGTGAGCTCGAGCACCAGGCCCGTGGCATCCACCCCCGTCTCGTCGATACGCCGTTCGATGAACGCCGCGAATTCGAGGTCTCCCACCGAACGGCCCGAAAGGTTGACGTGCACCTTGATGGCGGGAGCGATCTGCTGCAGTTGCGTGAGACTCTCAAGTGCGTGGCTCACGACCCATTCGTCGAGCATCACGGCGAGGCCGGTCTGCTCGGCGACCGCGATGAACTCGCCGGGGGCGATGAGCCCGCCGTCGGCGTCGATCATGCGAACGAGCAGCTCGAGCGAAGAGATGGTGTCGGTGTTGAGGTCGAGAATGGGCTGGGCGTGCAGCACCAGGTTGTCGTTCTCGATGGCCGCGAGAATCTTCTCTTTCCAGTTGAACTGGTTCGACACCCTGGCGGCGAGCACCTGCGAGCTGTCGAAGAAGCTGTAGCCGTTGCGACCCGACGTCTTCGCGTCGTACATCGCGAGGTCGGCGTCAGAGAGCAACTCAGCCGAGCTGGTGCCCTCGCTGGTCACCGCGACGGCACCCACGCTTGCCGTCACGCGACGGGTGAGGCTCGCCTCTTCGTACGCCGGGAAGTTCTGAAATCCGTCTCGCACCAGCGTGACCAGCATTCGTACGGCGGTCTCAATGTGCTCCCGGTCGCCCGCTGTGAGCAGCACCGCGAATTCGTCGCCGCCGATGCGCGCCACGACATCGGTCGAGCGGATCCAGCGGGACAGCAACGCCGCCATGGCCACGATGAAGTCGTCACCGGCCCCGTGGCCCAGACTGTCGTTGATCTCCCTGAAGTTGTCGAGGTCGAGAACCAGAACCGCACCCGCGTCGGAGCCCCAGCGGCAGTTGTCGAGGTGTTCGTCGAGCAGCCGTTCGAATTCGGTGCGGTTGGGCAGCCCGGTGAGCGCGTCGTGCGCGGCGAGGTAGGCGAGATGCTCCTGGTAGCGGTGCTGCTCCGAGGTGTCGTACGCATTGATGAGAACGGAGGTGGGCTCACCCGACACGTCGCGGAGCACCACTGCCGTGACGTCGGCGCGCTTCTCGACGAGCCCCGCCGTCAGCAGGATCTGGCGATTCACCCGCTCGGCGCCGGAGTCGATCAGGGCGGCAACCCAGTTGGCGTCGTGGAGGCCAGAGTCGTGGGGGCCAGCCCCGCCGGCGGGCTCTGGGTGCATCATCGGCAGCAGCTCGGCAGCCGAGGTGTCGACGAGCTCGCGGCTCGGGCGGCCGAACAGCACACAGAACGCGTCGTTCACCAGCGCGATGCGGCCCTCGGTATCGGCCAGCGCGATGCCGGTGGGCGACTCCTGAACCAGCTGCTCGAACTGCTGGGTGACCAGGCGCAGTGCCATTTCGCGCCCGCGCGTGTCGGTGGCATCGCGAACCACGATCAGAGCCTGGCGCTTGCCCCCGACAACAAAGGGAACGCTCGTGACCTCTGACTCGCGACCCGACAATGTGGCAGTGACACTCACCGTCGACCGCGTGCCTGCCAAGGCATCGCGAAAGGCCTTCTCGAGAATGGCCACATTCTCGGAATTCGACACCTCGAACAGGGTTTTGCCCTGCCAACTGCGTTCGCGCGCGAAGACGTCACCGGCACCACTGATGCGCTGGTACCGCAACTCGTCGTCGACCACCAACATCAGTACGTCTGGCAGCTGCTCGAGCAGCAGGCGCAGACGCAGTTCGCTCTCGAGAACGCTCTGAAAACGAGCCTCGGCAACCGCTTCGGCTGACGCCGACAGTGCAGCTGCTCGAGCGCTGCCCTGCCGCTTCGCCCGCTCACTACCCTGGCGCAGGTTCTTCGCCCTCAACCGCGGCCGAGGGCGACCACCGTGCTCGTTCGGCATCGCTGCCTCTCTTTCAAACTGGCGCTCTCGTCTCTCAGACCGAGAGCTTCGCCAGCGCCTCTTCGATGACTGTCGCCGCATCGTCGATGAGCTCGTCACTGATGACGACGCTCGGCAAGAACCGCAACACGCTGTCCCAGCTGCCGGCATCGAGCACGATGACACCGTTGATGGTGGCGTGCGTGATCACGGCGGTGAGGGCCTCGGGGTTGGGCTTCCTGGTTCCCGGATGCACGAGCTCGACCCCGAACATCGCGCCCTTGCCGCGCACCTCACCGACCACCGAGAACTTCTCGGCCCAGTCGCCGATGCGGGCGAAGAACGCCTTCTCGACGCGCTGCGCCTCACCGATCAGGTTCTCGTCTTCGATCAGCTTGAACACGGCAAGCGCCGCGGCCGTCGACACCGGGTTGCCGCCGAAGGTGCCGCCGATGCCGCCGGGCTGAACCGAATCCATGACGTCGGCGCGACCGGTCACGGCAGCGAGCGGAAAACCGCCGGCGATGCCCTTGGCGCTCGTGATCATGTCGGGCACGACGCCCGAGTGCTCGATGGAGTACCACGCACCCGAGCGGGCAATACCGGCCTGGATCTCGTCTGCCACGAACATGATGCCGTTCGCCGTGCAGAACGCGCTGAGCGTCTCGAAGAAGCCCTCGGCCGGAATCACGATGCCACCGTCGCCCTGGATGGGCTCGACGAACAACGCCGCGAGCTCAGTGGCCCCGATGTGCGTGTTGATGTAGTCGATGGTGCGCTCGGCCGCCTCGACGCCGGTCATGCCCTCGGGGTCGCGGAAGGGGTAGCTCGTGGGCACGCTGTAGATCTCGCCCGGGAACGGCCCCATGCCGGCGCGTTCGGGGAACGGGCGGTAGGTCATGGCCATGGTGAGGTTGGTGCGACCGTGGAAGGCGTGGTCGAGTGCGGCGATGGCGCGACGGCCGGTGAATTTGCGGGCGATCTTCACCGCGTTCTCCACCGCCTCGGCTCCTGAGTTCACCAGGATGGAGTGCTTCTCGAAGTCGCCGGGGGTGTGCTCGGCGAGCTTCTCGGCCACTCGCAGGTAGTTCTCGTACGGGGTCACCGTGAACAGTGTGTGGGTGAGTTTCGACGCCTGCGCGCTGGCCGCGGCGGCGACGGCGGGATGCGCGTGACCGATGGTGGTCACACCGATACCGCAGCCGAGGTCGATGATCTGGTTGCCGTCGACGTCAACCAGAATGGCGCCTGAACCGTGATCCATGTAGATGTCGACGAGGGTGCCGGCGCCGCGCGAGACGGTCTTCAACCGACGGGCATGCAGCTCTTTCGACTTCGGGCCGGGCAGCTCGGTGACGATCTTGCGTTCTTGGGAGACAGTGAAGGGTGAAGAAGCCATAGGTCGAGCTTAGATTAGTCGCCCGCTTTGGCGGCCTTCCGACGCGTGCGCAGGTACTGCACAAGGGCCGACACAATGGTGATCAGCACGATGCCGCCGATCACCACGTCGATGTAACGGGTCACCACATCGGCCACGCCCGGAATGTGGCCGAGAAAGTAGCCCAGCAGCACCACCAGCAAGGTCCAGAGCACTCCGCCGATGGCGTTGTAGAGCAGGAACTTCGCGTAGTGCATCTTGCCGACGCCCGCCGCGACAGGGGCGAAGGTGCGCACCACCGCGATGAAGCGAGCCACGATCACGGCCGCTCCACCGAACCGGGTGAAAAAGCCCTGAGTACGTTCGACGTTCTTCGTGCTGAAGAAACCCGAGTCTTTGCGCTCGAAGATGCGCGGCCCTGCCCGGTACCCGATCAGATATCCCAGTTGGTCGCCGAGTACCGCCGCGAACGCGATCGACAGCAGCACCAGCCAGAGCGGAGCCTGGATCACCCCGGTGAACGTCAGCAGCCCGGTGAAGAAGAGCAGGGTGTCACCGGGCAGAATGAACCCGATCAGCAGCCCCGTCTCGGCGAAGACGATGGCGCACACCACCACCAGCGCCCACGGCCCGGTGGCCGAGATGACCTGCTCGGGGCTGATTGGATTCAGGGCTTCGAACATCACGGGGCGGCCCTCTCTGTTCGGGCGACACTGACAATGGTGGGAATGCTGGCCGCCACCCTGAGGCCGCCCGATGACCTGTTCGCGAGGGTCACCGTGCCTCCGGCCGACGATACCAGCGCCCAGACGATCGAGAGCCCGAGACCGGCATTTCCTTTGACGCCCCGGGTGCCGACGACGGCGTTCGCAGGGCCGGCCGAACCGGTGCGCGACTGGTCTTCACGAGAGAAGCGGTCGAACGCGAGCGGAATGAAGGCGGCAGACATACCCGGGCCCGAGTCGGTGATGTCAAGGCACAGGCGGGAGTCGAGCATCCGGAGCTCGGCGCGAACAGTGCCAGAACTGCCGATCGCCGCAATGGCATTGCCCAGCAGGTTGTCGACGATGCGCCCGAAGTTGTGTCTCGACAGGGCGACAGACGCGCCAGAGAGCTCGGCGACCTCGTAGTCGACGAGAACGGCTGAGCCGGTGCTGAGCATGCGCGCCCGGTCGATGGCGTCGACCAACTCGTCGGCCATCTGCGATACCGGCGACGACTCGTTGGGCTGCATGCCCTCGATGCGGGTGAGTTCGAGCAGGCTGGCCGCCAGAACCGTGAGCCGCTTCACGTGCCTCTCAGCCGACTCGATCTCGGCGAGCAGTGCCGTCGAGTCTCCCGCGCTCAGGTGCGCCAGCTCGAGCTGGGTCTGCAGAATCGCCAGCGGTGTGCGCAACTCGTGGCTCGCGTCGGAGACCAGCTGTTTCTCGCGGTCGGCCGAGGCCCTCAGATCGATGATGAGCTCGTTCAGCGTGACCGCGAGCGCCGAGAGTTCGTCGCGGGCCGGGCCCACCGGCAGCAACTCGGTCGTTGTTCGCTCGCGCAGCATCACGGCCGTGCGGCGCATCGACGACACCGGGGCGATTGCCGCGGAGGCGAGCAGCCAGGCTCCGCCGGCGAACAGAAGGGTGAGGATGACCAACCCCACCACCAGCGCGGTGGTGAGGTTCGCCAGCGACAGCTCCGCCGCCTGCTCGTTGCGTGCGGTGACCACGTGCCAGACACCGTCGTTCGCCTTCACGGCCCGCGATACGACCAGGTACTCGGCGTTCGGGGTCGTGATGCTCTGGGTGGCAGCGCGCGCCGCGACGATGTCAGCGAGCTGCGGTGTCAGCTCTGGGGGCAACGACGACTTGACCGCGACACCGGCGGGGTTCAGCACAGTGAGCAGCTGGCCCTGCGCCGGCGCCTCGAGCGCGGCCCCCTTGTTGTCTGCGATGGCCTGCACGTACGGGTCGGCGTCACTCTGCAGCAGCATCACCGTGGAGTTCGCGAGAATATGCTCGACCTGCAGGCGCACGACGAAGGCGGTTCCGGCGAAGAACACTCCGGCAATCACGAGAGCGCCAAGCGTCAGCCGAAGGCGAATCGAGAGCTGCCGGAACGGCCTCACGCAGTGACCTCCAGCCCGTACCCGATTCCCCGCCGGGTGGCGATCGACACGTCAGAGCCGAGAGGGTCGATTTTGCGGCGCAGGTAGCTCACGTACTGGTCGACGACGTTCGCGTCGATGTGCTCGGTGCGACCCCAAACATCGTCGAGAATCTCGGTACGGCTGAGCACCGAGCCCGATTTGTCGGCCAGCAGTCGCAGCAGGTCGAACTCTTTCGGGCTGAGGCTGAGCGGCTGGCCGCCGACCGACGCCTTGCGGTTGTGGCTGTCTATGGTGAGCGAGCCGATCGAGAGCGCGATGTGGGGCCCGACCGTCTCACGACGAAGCAGGGCCCGGATGCGCGCGGTCAGCTCAGCGAAAGCGAACGGCTTGGTGAGGTAGTCGTCGGCGCCGGCGTCGAGACCCTTCACACGGTCGTCGACAGCATCGCGGGCGGTGAGCAGCAGAATGGGCACAGCCGCGTTCTGGGCTCGCATGCGGCGGCAGAACTCGAAACCGCTCATGCCCGGCAGCATCACGTCGACGATCGCCGCCGAGTAGTGCGTGTTGCCAGCCGAAATGAGCCCGTCGATGCCATTCGCAACCCGGTCGACCTCGTACCCTTCGGCGATGAGGCCCTTGGCGAGAAGGGCCCCCATTTCATCCTCATCTTCAACGACCAGCAGTTTCACACGAATCCTTCCCGCTTTGATTATGGGCGCACGAGAGCGCACCGCACAGCCTGTGGAAGGCGGATGTCTGTGAAAACTCACAGCGACGGGGTTGAGAGATACCCCCCTGGGGTATATATTCGGCGGTGGGAGGCATTATGACGACGCCGAATGCAGAGCACGACGATCACGGCCACGCAGGGCATGGGCACGGGCACGGGCACGACCACACTGGTCAGGGGCATGGCGGGCACGGCGGGCACGGCGACCATGCGGCGCAGTTTCGGCGCAAATTCTGGCTGACGCTGGTGCTGGCGGTGCCGACGGTGTTCTTCAGTTCCATGTTCGCGAGCATCATCGGGTACAGCGTGCCCGACTTTCCGGGCGCCGGCCTCATCTCCCCCGTACTTGGCACGATCATCTTCGTCTACGGCGGCTGGCCCTTCCTGACGGGCGGGCTCTCCGAGATCCGCTCGCGCCAGCCCGGAATGATGCTGCTCATCGCCATGGCGATCAGCGTGGCCTTCATCGCCTCCTGGGTCACCACGCTGCGCATCGGCACGTTCGACCTCGACTTCTGGTGGGAGCTCGCTCTGCTCGTGGCGATCATGCTGCTGGGGCACTGGGTGGAGATGCGGGCGCTCGGCGCGGCATCCGGAGCCCTCGACGCCCTCGCGGCCCTGCTGCCCGACACCGCCGAGCGCGTCACTGACACCGACAACGGCAATGGCACCGACACCGGCGTCGAAGAGGTTGCGGTCGGCGAGCTGACGGTCGGCGACGTGGTGCTGGTGCGGTCGGGGGCACGCATACCGGCCGACGGCACGATTGTGGAGGGTGCGGCGGCGGTCGATGAATCCATGGTGACGGGCGAATCGGTGGCCGTGCGACGCGAACCGGGCGACCGGGTCGTGGCCGGAACCGTGGCCACCAACAACGCGTTGCGCGTTCGCGTCACAGCCATCGGAGACGACACCGCGCTGGCGGGCATCCGGCGCCTGGTCGCCGACGCACAGAACTCGAGTTCGCGCGCGCAGGCCCTGGCCGACCGGGCTGCGGCGTGGCTGTTCTCCTACGCGGCCGGCGCCGGTGTGCTCACGTTCGTGGTGTGGATGCTCGTCGGCACTCCCGACGACGCCGTGACCCGCACGGTGACGGTGTTGGTCATTGCGTGCCCCCATGCGTTGGGGCTGGCGATTCCGCTGGTGATCGCCATCTCGACCGAGCGGGCGGCCCGGGCGGGGGTGCTGGTGAAGAGCCGGCTCGCGCTCGAACGCATGCGGAGCATCGACGTGGTGCTGTTCGACAAGACCGGCACGCTCACGCGGGGTGAGCCGGCCGTGACGGATGCCCGGTCGGGCGACGCGCGGTACGACACCGCGGCTCTGCTCGCGTTGGCGGCGGCGGTCGAGGCCGACAGCGAGCACCCTGTGGCGCGGGCCCTGGTGCGGGCGGCGGCGGTTTCTGTTGCGGCTGCTGTTTCTGCGGCCCCGGCGGCTCGCATCGGCGTCGAGTCGGCGGAGTTTGCGGGTGTCGGCGCTGTCGACCCGAAAACTTCGCCGACTGGAATGGTTGGCGGGGTGGTTGGCGGGGGGAACGGCGGAATGCGGGCACGTGAGTTCCGGTCGCTGACGGGGCGGGGGGTGCAGGCAGTGGTCGATGGAGTGCTGGTGAGCGTGGGTGGGCCGGCGCTGCTGCGGGCGAGCGGGGCGGCAGTGCCCGGCGATCTGGCTGAGGCCGCGGCCGAGTGGGCTGGGCGCGGGGCATCCGTGCTGTACGTGATCAGTGGCGGTGCGGCGGACGACGGTGGCGCGGCGGTTCCTGCGACTGTGCTCGGCGCGTTTGCGCTCGAAGATGGTGTGCGGCCCGAGTCGCGCGAGGCGGTCGACGCGCTGCATGCGCGGGGAATCCGGGTCGCGATGATCACGGGCGATTCGCACACGGTGGCGAACGCCGTGGCCGCCCAGCTCGGAATCGACGAAGTCTTCTCCGAGGTGCTGCCCGAAGACAAAGACTCGAAGGTCGCGGAGCTACAGGCGCGGGGGCAGAAGGTCGCGATGGTGGGTGACGGGGTGAATGATGCTCCGGCGCTGGCTCGGGCCGATGTGGGCATCGCGATCGGCGGCGGAACAGATGTCGCCATCGAGTCGGCCGGGGTGGTGCTGGTGGGCAATGACCCGCGGGCAGTGCTGTCGGTCATCCAGCTTTCGAAGGCCAGCTACCGCACGATGGTGCAGAACCTGGTGTGGGGTGCCGGGTACAACGCACTGTCGGTGCCGTTGGCCGCCGGCGTGTTGGCGCCGGTGGGTTTCGTGCTGTCACCCGCGGTCGGGGCCATTCTCATGTCGGCGTCGACCATCATCGTGGCGGCCAACGCGCAACTGCTGCGCCGGGTCGACCTCGACCCTGCTCGCTTGGCGGCTGGCGCGCGACGCGGCTGAACGGTGCGGTCGAGCTTCCCCAGACTGTCGGTTCAGCCGGGCCAGAACGACGGACTGGGGAAACTCGACGGCCCGCGGAGGTGGGAGGCGGGCATCCGGAGGCCCGCCGGTCAGCCGAGGAGCACTCGGTAGGGGTTGGCGCGCGAGCCGTCGCCGAGCACGGTGGCCGAGACGATGACCTGGCAGGCATCGAGGGCATACGGCCGGATGCGTGCGGCCCAGCCGGCGGTGAAGGCAGGGGGCACGTATCCGGCTTTGTGCGATCCGTAGAACAGCAGCAGATCGACGCGCACGGCGTTCGGGTCGAACGGGTTGTTCGGTTCGAGCTCGAGGGCCGCGAACAGCGGCTCAGCGGGGTCGGAGAGTGCCTGGCGAGCCTCGATGACGGCCGAGATTCCTTCTTGGTGCTGGGCGGTGGCGGTGGCCTCGAATGGATGCTCGACCTCGAGTTCGATCGTCGTCACCGGGTCGTTCAGCGGCACGGCCAGTAGTTCGGCCCGCAACAGCGAGTCGCTCGCTGCGACCGCCGCGCTCGTGCGGAACGAGATCAACGCCGCGCCGCCCAACACAAGGGCGGTGAGAATTCCGACGTGGGGCACGAACAGTGCGCAGAACGCTGCGGCCAGCAGTGCACCCCTGACCCAGCCCGGCCAGGTCGACGGGGTCAGCATGACGGGCGCCCCGTGGCCATGACTGTGCTGGGCGCCGGGGTCAGACGCGTGGAGCTGCGGTGATCTCGTGGGCGTGCCGGGTGATCGCGACGTCGTCGATCTCCACCTCAGCCTGTTCGAACCGTTCACGAAGGTGTTCGAGAACCTCGGCGTGGGGCTTACCCGAGTGGTCTTGGCGAGCCTGCGCGAGAATACCCGCCACCTTCTCTTCGGCGGAAGCATCGGTGCTCCCCGCCATCACGGGTTCGTTCTGTGCGCCATTTTCAGCCATAGTCAATCTTCGCACTGATCGCGTAAACGGTTTGGTCGGGGACGAGCGCGGCGATGTGCCAGAATCGGCGGCATGGCCGGGGAGACGGGAAACGGGCGCGCGGGTGCGGGCTGGGCGCCGACGTTCTTCGTGGTGGCTGCCGCCGTCTGCTTCGGAACAACCGGGACCGCCCAGGCCCTCGGCGCCGACAGCGCGTCGGCACTGTCGCTCGGAGCCGCGCGCATCGTGTTCGGCGGGGCACTGCTTGCGATCATGGCGGCGGCCGGGCTGGTGTGGGGCCATCGCAGAGGCGCGGTGGCTCGCGCGTACGCCCCCGCCAGCGCGGGCTGGGCCTCGCTCGGGCTCGTCGCCGTGGGCGCGGTCGGAGCGGCGGCGTACCAACCCACATTCTTCACGGGCACAAGCCAGAACGGGGTCGCCGTCGGAACCCTGGTGGCGCTCGGATCGGCGCCGGTGCTGACGGGGCTGCTCGACTGGGGCGTGCGGCGGCTGTCTCTTATACACATCT
>NZ_JASJXO010000060.1:0-24454 GCF_035018625.1 Subtercola sp. RTI3
GGGGGGGGGGGGGGGGGGGGGCGGGGGGGGGGCCGGCGGGGGGGGCCCCGGGGGGGGGGGGGGGGGGCCCGGGCTGGGGTGGAGGCAGGGCCGTAGACGAGGTCGATGTCCATTTTGTTGGTGAAGACGATGCTCGCCGGGTCTGCCGTGGTCGACACCCGGTCGACGAACACGGTCAGAACGCTGCCGTCGGTTGGCCCGTAGGAGCCGACACGCGAGCCGTCGAGTGCCACGTTCCACTCGGTGAAGAACTGGCCCAGCGTGAAGTCGGCCTGCACCGGCGACTCGATGTGCAGAATTCCCGTGGTGTCGTGGGTGTGCAGGGGTGACACCAGCCCACTTACTTGATCGATGCCCACCTCCCCCGGCACCGTCTCTCTCACTCCGTTCACCGTCACGGTGAGATGCGCGTGGATGTGCAGCGCCGTGCCCTCGGTCGTGAGGAGGCCGAAACCCGCCATCGCCGCGCGCACTCGCGGGTCTGCGGGCGCCGCCCACGGCGCTGGCACCGCCTCGCCGATCGCTGTCGTCGCCGGGCTCGCCGGAATCGACGCCGCCTCGCCCGCAAGCTGCGCCGCGCTCACAGCGCTCTGAACCACCGCTGCCTGCGTCTGGGCCGCTCTGTCGGCGGCTCCGGATGCCCCGCGAACCCCCGCGAACACCACCACCCCCGCCAGCAGCACCACGCACACCACCCCGAGCAGCCACACAGCTCCCCCGCGGCGGCCACCCCTGCCGCCGTCGGGTTCGCCCGTCGAGCCTCGATCAACCGTCACACGCACAGCCTATTTTCGGAGCCTGTGAGCTGTTCGAGAGCATCCGGACGCCCAATCGAGAGGCTCACAGGCCAGAGACTCAGCAGTCGAAGTCGACGTAGGCCGGCGCAGTGAGCAACGTGATGGTGCCGAACTCGGTGAACACCACCGAGCCGAGTTTCGCGGCGTACGGGGCCGCCGCGTCGGCGGTGGCGGTGTCGACCACCCTGAACGTGTCATTGAACGGCGCCGAGATCGACTCGTGCCCGGCTACAGCAGGGCGATAGGCGGCCAACGACCCACCCACCCGGGCCCCGTTCGGTGTGGTGATGTCGATGGTCGGTGCGGTGGTGTCTGACACCACCGAGAAGGTTCCCGGTGCAGGCGCGCTCGGCCCGAACACCGTCATCACGAGATCGGGCCACGTAGAGATCGTCGACTCGAAGCTGCACTTGTCGGCCGGGATACTCTTCGATGAGGCCGACCCCAACAGCCCTGTCAGAGCCGTCAGAGCGCCGGCGGCATCGTGTGCGTAGCTGAAGCTCCAGATGACCGTTCCTGACGCAGCCCGCAACTCGAGGGCGTCTGCGTTCAAGACCACCTCAGTGACACCGCCGACCCCCGACGGCGAGCCCGAAGCGATGGGCCCGGCAGTAGAAACGGGAGTCGCGGTGCCAGAGACCGACGGCGACGCCGTGCTGATGGGAGGCGTCGTGACAGAGCCCGACGTGCACGCGGTCAGCGTCGACGCAGTGATCGTCAGCAGAATGCCCACAACCACGGTGAGCCGCCTCCGGCGCCGCGCGACTCCGGCCGGCATCGATTCTGTGCCTACTCTCATGCCCATACCGTAGTGCCCAGTCGTGTTGCTCAGCGAGCGCCATCGAGCACGGCGCGCCGGGCATCCGGGTCTGCCAGTACCCGAAAGTGCCCGCCCGTCGCCACCCTGATGTTCGTGGCACCCGGCAGCTGACTGCCGCCCGGAATATGCGGGTCGAACGACGCATACACCGAGGTGATGCGCGCATTCACGTCCCGCTCGGCCGACAGCCGCAGCAGCCCGGCGTCACGCACAGAGAACGCCCGCAGCGCACGCATCGGAAGAAAGCGCGCGTACCGCGACCCCGAGAACGGGCTGCTCACCGCGATCATGCTGTCGATTCGGCGCCCCGCCACCGGGTCGAGCATCACCGTCTTACCGATGAGCCCGCCCTTACTGTGCGCCACGATCACCACATGCTCGAGCCCCGTGCCTTCGAGGTACACGCACACGGCGAGCGCCGCCTCGGCGAGAGGCCGGTCGTTGCGTTCGAGCATTGCGACCACGTGCACCGGATGCCCGGCCGCGTGCAGCTCCTCCACGAGTGGCCTCATGAACTGCCAGTTCTCGTAGATGCCCGGAATCACCACTACCGGGCGCAAACTCCCGCTCGCATACGTGCTGGCATCCACCCTCGAGACGACCGCCCGCATCTGCCATCCCACCGCGTACCCGTAGTCGAGCGCCCACCACCACGCCTTCTGCAGAACCCCCGTCACGTTGCGCGCTCGTCGTGCTCGTCCTGCTGATCGTGCTCGTCGCGCCAGTCGCGCCCGTCGCGCCCGTCGGCCTCGTCGGACTCCGGCAGCGTTTCCCCTGGCAGCAGATCAGCGACAAACGCACGGATCGCCCCCGCAACCCGCCCTGGCGCGGTCAGGTGCACCACGTGCCGCTGCCCCTCGACCTCGACGACGGCCGATGCAGAACGAGCCGAGTCGGCCCGCGCACTCGCGGCCACCCTGCCACACCAGTCCGCCCGCGCAATGGGGTCGTGCTTCCCGCGCAACACCAGCACCGGGCATCCGAGACCCGCCATGCGCTCGAGAAGGGGGTAGGCCAGCATCACGCGCGACTCGGCGACGAACCACGCGAGACCGCAGCGCAGGAAATCACCACCCTGCACCCGTTTCACCTGCACAGGCTCGGCCAGTGTGTCGCGCAGCAGTTCGAATCCCGACCGGGCGAGGGATGCACGCCGCGGGTCGCTCACCGGCCCCATCAGTACGAGGCCCGAAACCAGCTCGGGCCTGTGACGCGCCAGTTCGACGGCGAACTGGGTTCCCATCGAGTGTGCCACCACCACGGCGCACGCTGCACCAGACGGCTCCACCGGCGTCACCCCCTCGCCCACCGGCGAGGCACGCTTGTGGCGCGCATCGGGCACGTCGATCGAACGCGGCGCGTCGCGCGACTCGAGCTCGGCGAGCCGATCAAGGGCCCGACCGATGAGCCGACCGTACTCGGCAATCGACAAGGGTCGCGTCGGCTTCGCCGTGCCGCCGAACCCGGGCAGGTCGAACGAGTGCACCACTGATGCCGAGGCGAGCTCGTACTGCAGCGGAATCAGGTAGCGATGAGACGACCCCACCCCGTGCAGTAGCACCATCGGCGGCCCTGCGGCTACAACGCGGGCGTGCCGCCCTCCCGCCCGCGGCCACTCGGTGCGTACCCGCAGTTCGTAGCCATCGATCTTCAGCCTCAGAAGCCGCGGAAGCCGCACTAGGCCCGGCCCGGCCGGTATTTCGCGTCGTCGCGAACGTTGATGCGGGTCACCCCGTCGGGTCGCTCGGTCACATCGATGCGGGGCGCGGCATCGGATGCGTCGGCTTTCGGTGCCGTCATGAGCTGTTCTTCGCGATCCGATCGTTCGGGTTTCTCTTCATCTGTGGGCATGATCGAACGGTACCGGGCTGTACTCCCCTTCGAAAGGGATTGTGCACCGGTACCGAAACACCTGCTCGATAGAATCGGTGCAGGCTGCACAGAACCGATCGGCAGTCGGAAGGCGATGACCGATGAGCGACCCGAACCCGATTCCTCCCGTGCAGCACCCCGCTGGTGCAGAACCCTCCCAGCCCGCGGAGTACCCGCCCCCCGGCCAGTACCCGCCGAAAAGCCAACCCACCTTCGAGCCCGGGCAGTACCCGCCTCCGCTCATCTCCTCGGCACCTCCCGCACCGCCCACCCAGCACCCGGCGAACCCGTACGCAAGTACTTCTACTCCCGCCGCAGCACCCTACGGCTATGGCGCGGGGTCCAGCGCCAGCGCACAGCCCGGCACCGCGAGCACCAACGTGCTCGCCATCATCGCCCTCGTGCTGGGCTTCGTCGTACCGATCGGCGGAATTGTCACCGGCCACATCGCTCTCAGCCAGATCAAGAAGTCTGGGGAGTCGGGCCGCGGCCTCGCCCTGGCCGGCACCATCATGGGCTACGCCTTCACTGGGCTCGCCATTCTGGGCGTCATCGCCTACATCGTGTTCATCGTCATACTCTTCAGTACCGCCGGGCACACATCCGGCTACACCTCGAAGTACTGACGACGAAGAACATTCGGCACCCGAAAGCCCGCCGACCGTCTTGACGACCGGCGGGCTTCTTCGCGTCAACCGGCGAAGTTGTCTCTGCTACGCGGCGATGTCGAAACGTGCGCCCTCTGGCTTCGGGGGCAGCAGCACGAACACCAGCAGAATAATGCCGCCCACGAACGGAATCAGGCCGAGAAAGATGAACCAGCCGGCGTAGTTTCCGTCGTGCAGGCGACGCACAATCAGTGCGAGGGTCGGGATGATCGTAGCGAGCCCATAGAGCGAGAAAACGATGGCCACGATGACGTAACCGGGGCTGATCGAGTTCACGGTGCCGTCAGAATTCACCATGCCGGCGCCGGTCGCAACGAGAAGAATCTCGCCCACGATGCCGATCACCGCGGCCACGAGAGCCCACCACCAGTACTCAGCTCGACTCGCGCGACCCGTGAACGTCGCGTACTTCTTGAAGAAGCGGCGCACGGCCTCGCCGAGGGGGGCGTTGTAGTAGGGCGCCCACAGAGGAACGGGGCCCTCTTTGTACGACGCGTTCGACTGCGGCGCCGGTGGCGCGGGGGGAATAGTCACGAGGTTCTCCTCAGAGGTTCAGAATCGATCGAATAAACGTTGTTACGACGGCGGCGCTGGCAAATCCAGTGAAACCAGCGCAATAAATTGCATCTGCCCCATGCCCCCGCTAAGCACATGGTAGCGAAAACCCGCCGACGTGCACGGGAGTTGTGACAAAGTAGCGCTTTTCGGTAAAAACAGGTGCCCTCTGTCGTCGTGGAAAGGATCTACTACATCACGGGCACGCCCAACCGGCCGCGCTCCTGGTATGCGAACCTCGTCGCGAACCCCGAGGTCACCTTTCACGTGGAACAGTCCGCCACCACCGACCTCCCAGCCATCGCGGGCGCTTTGCGCCTAACCGTCACACCCGCGCCCCAAACCGACACCTCGGCACAACACGTGTCGGCGCGAAGCACGCGGGCGGCCGACGGAGGGGGCGAACACCGGCAGCTCAGCACGGAATCGTCGGCCCCGGCTGAAGCCGCCGCCCATACGGCCTGGGTTTCAGCGAGGGCCGACGATTCGTCGATCTGCTCGCCCGGGGTGCAATAAAACCGGGTTCAGTGTGCCCCTGAACGAAAGAACAGGCCCACCCTTTCGGGTGAGCCTGTTCTGTGTGGTGGAGCTGAGGGGATTCGAACCCCTGACCCCCTGCATGCCATGCAGGTGCGCTACCAACTGCGCCACAGCCCCGAAATCTCAAACCTTTCGGCCCGAAACAACTTGTTTAGGCTACTACATGCTGGCCCTCTCACGAAACCGAGACGGCTTCAGGTTGGGAAGGAGCACCCAGTAGACCGAGTGAATCTAGTGCGCCTGGTCGACCGAGATGCTCAGTGGCACGACCGGGCAGTCTTTCCACAGCCGCTCGAGCGAGTAGAACATGCGGTCTTCATCGTGGAAGACGTGCACAATGACGTCGCCGAAGTCGAGCAGTACCCAGCGGCCCTCAGAGAGGCCTTCACGGCGAAGCAGAGGGGCACCGAACTCTTCGACCTTCTCGATGATCTCTTCGGCGATGGCGCGAACGTTGGGTTCGTTTCGACCGGAGGCCATGAGAAAGATGTCGGTGAGGGGCAGCGGGCCGGTCACGTCGAGGGCGACCAGGTCGGCGGCCTGTTTCGAGTCGGCTGCCGCGGCAGCGATCTGGGTGATTTCTATGGAGCGAGGAGTTGCAGTCACGAAGTGTGGGTTACCAAACGGGTCTAGAAGATACGGAAAACGAATGCGGCTAGCAGGAGGCCGACGACCCCGATGGCGAGCACACCGGCCGTGACCGCCAACACGACGGGAGCGGTTGCTCCACGGCGTTTGGGCGGAGCGACCAGTCCGGAGTTGGTGCCGTGGGTGCTGATGGCACGCGTGGCACTCACGGGGGCGACATCAGAACCGATTTCGGCGTCTGAGTCGAGAAAAGCGTCGAGTTCGGCTGATTCGAGGCCGTCGGCCGGAGCCGCGCCCGTCGAGCCGAGGCTCATGGGCAGGTCGATCGAGCCGGTGATGATGACTTCACCGGTCTCGTCGAGCGCTGTTCCCACGTCGCCGTGGTTGGGCACCGACGGCAGCACGAGAGCGCTGGTCGAGGCGATGTTCGACGAGCCGACACCGCGCGAGGCGATGAGGTCGTCGAACGAGGCGAGGGTGGGGTCAGAGGCTACGACCTCGCGCTCGGCTGGAGCCTGGAAGAGCGGCGCGAGAATGGGCGCGCTCGACCCGTCGTCGATGGTGATGATGTGTACGGCATCCGGAGCCGGCGTGTCGTCGATCTCGGCGAGCTCGTCTTCTTCGGCGGCCGAGATGTCGGCGGGCTGCACCTCGTCGACCACCATGAGCTCTTCAATCACCGGCGCGGGCGCCTCGGCTTCAGGCTCTTCGGTGGGCTCGACACTGGCATGGTCGGCATCGTCGTCGTGCTGGATGATCGTGTTCGCGTCGGTCGCAAGGTCGGCACCGAAGCCGGCACTGAGGTCTTCAGGCACGATCTCGGCGATGATGGGGCCGGTGGCCGGGGCAGCTTCGCCAGCTGGTACCGGATGCTCGTCTGCATCGCGGCTCGTATCGGCATCGGTGCCCGCGAACGGGTGATCGGCGGAGAGTGCACGGCGGGCCCGACGGCTGAGGTTCGGAGCGGGAGCAATGGTGGCGACACCCGTGAGCACATCGTCGAAGGAGTGCGAACCGGTGTCGTCGACAACCTCGGCATCGACGACGTCTGCATCGACGACGCTTGCCTCGGTGCCGCTCACATCGGTGCCGTCTGAGTCAGCATCGGAGACGGGCAGAATGTGCTCGCCGGTGACCGATTCTGACTCAACTTCAACAGGCTCAGGCTCAATGGTCTCAACAGCGGGCGCGGGCGTGTTCGAGACGGCGGCTGCGGCCTGGGCGTCGAACTCCGCTTTGTCGCGAGCTGCTGCGGTGGCCTCGTCAGCCTTGCGCTGCGCTTCAGCTTCGTCGAGGGCTTTGGCCTCTTCTTTTTGCTGCTTGCGCGGTTTTTGACGCTCGAGGTCACGGAGCTGCCGCCTGGTCAGCGGCTGCTCGTCGTGAGGCACAGTCATTCAACACTCCGATATAGGTGATGCTTGGTGATGTATTGAACTACACCGTCGGGTACCAAGTACCACACTGGGAATCCCCGGCCAACCCGCCCGCGACAATCGGTTGACGATATCGCAAGCGCCGGAACTTCCAAATAGCTTACGTCTTGTCGCGGCAAAGCGGAAATGGCGAGGGTGTGGCCGGGCCGGGAGACCGCGACGAAATGGGCGAGAGACCAGAGTTCGGTCGAGTCTTTCCAACCCAGAATCTGAGCGATGGCGTCGGCTCCCGAAATGAAGAAGAGGTCGGCATCGGGGTTGGCTGCCTTCAGATCGCGCAACGTGTCGATGGTGTACGTGGGGCCGTCGCGGTCGATGTCGACGCGGCTCACGGTGAACCGGGGATTGGATGCTGTGGCGATCACCGTCATGAGATACCGGTGCTCGGCCTCGGTTGCCGTGGTCTTCTGCCAGGGCTGCCCCGTGGGCACGAACAGCACCGTGTCGAGGTCGAAGAACTGGGCGACTTCGCTCGCGGCGACGAGATGCCCATGATGAATCGGGTCGAACGTACCGCCCATGATGCCGATGCGTGGGCGCCGTGGTGCGCCGGGCAGCGCCGAAGTGATGGCCGTCATGGTCGGTGGAGTGCCACAGAGCTCACAGGCTCAGAGCCTGGGGGCCTGATGGGCTCTCTAGTGGTCGGCCCCGGTGCGGTCGCCGTGACCGTGCAGGTTGTGCGACTGGGCGAACTCGGCCGACTTCTTGGGGTGGCGGTTCGCCACGTCACGGTAGCTCCACATGACGAGGCCGAGCGCCAGAAAAATGACGAACGCGATCAAACCGAAGAAGAACCCGGGAATGGGCAGCTGGTTGACAACGTCTTCTGACAAAACGATGGCACTTGTCACAACTGACATTGATTCTCCCGGATTGAGGTTAGAGCGTGGCGCGATACCAGTGTATCTCTACGGCCCGGCATCGCTACGGCCTGACCTGGCCACTGCCGCGCACCAGCCACTTGGTACTGGTGAGCTCGGGCAGCCCCATGGGGCCTCTCGCGTGCAGCTTCTGTGTCGAGATGCCCACTTCAGCGCCGAAGCCGAACTCGCCGCCGTCGGTGAACCGCGTCGACGCATTGACCATGACCGCGGCCGAGTCGACCTCGTTGAGAAAACGTTCAGCGTTTGTGAGGTCGTTCGTGATGATCGACTCGGTGTGGTGAGTCGAATACGTGCGGATGTGCTGCATCGCCTCGTCGATGTCGGCGACCACGCGCACGGCGAGGTCGAGACTCATGTACTCGGTCTGCCAGTCGTCTTCGGTGGCGGGCACGGCGTCGGCGAACAGGGCTCTGGTCTCATCGTCGGCATGGATGACCACGCCCGACTCCCGAAGCCGCCCGAGCACCGCGGGCAGAACCCGCGCGGCCGCCCCCCGATGCACCAGCAGCGTTTCGAGGGCGTTGCACACGCTCGGCCGCTGCACTTTCGCGTTCTGCACGATGTCGACCGACCAGTCGAGGTTCGCCGACTCGTCGAGAAAAACGTGCACCACGCCGGCGCCGGTCTCGATCACCGGCACCTTCGATTCGGCCACGACCGTGTTGATCAGCGACGCGCTGCCCCGCGGAATGAGCACGTCGACGAACCCGCGGGCCTGCATGAGTTCGCGCGCACCGTCGCGCCCGAATTCATCGATGGTCTGCACACACTCGGGGGGTAGCCCCACCGAGGCCAGGGCATCCTGAATCAGGGAGACCAGCACCGCGTTCGTGTTCTGGGCCGCCGAACCGCCCCGCAGCACCACGGCGTTGCCGCTCTTCAGGGCGAGGGCCGCGATGTCGACCGTGACGTTCGGCCGCGCTTCGTAGATGACCCCGACCACGCCGAAGGGCACCCGAACCTGGTCGATGCGGATTCCGTTCGGCAGAACCCGCCCACGCACGGTCTCGCCCACGGGGTCGACCAGCGCGGTGATCTCGGTCACGGCCGCCGCGAGGGCGCTCAGCCGCGCCTCGGTCAACGACAGGCGGTCTTGCAACGCTTGCGAGAGGCCGTTCTCGCGGCCATTGGCGAGGTCGAGCTCGTTAGCCGGCAGAATGACGTCGGCTCCCCCTGCGACGGCGCGGGCGATGGCATCGAGAGCACTATTTTTGAGGTCGGCGTTGGCCGTGGCGAGCGTGATCGAGGCCGAGCGGGCGGCGACGAGCTTCTCGGTGAGCGTGGGGGCGTCGAGCGTCGTGTGCGGCATGCTCAAATTCTACGGCCCCGGTACGACACAGCGCCCGGTACGACCGCAGTGAGCGGTCAGGCGGTGGCCGGCTCGAAGAAGGTGCCGATCGGATGCCCGGCGAGCGCCTCACTCACGAGAGTGGCCGAGGTCACCAGAACGGCGGTACCGGCATCCGCAGCCAAGCGGGCGGCCGAGACCTTCGTCGCAGCTCCCCCGGTGCCCACACCGGCCGCGCCCACATCACCGAACGTGACATCGGCCAGCAGGTCGCCGACCGTCACATCGACGATCTTCACGGCGCCGGGCTCCTGTGGCGGCCGCGTATACAGCGCGTCGACGTCGGAGAGGAGCACGAGCAGGTCGGCCTTCACCAGCACCGATACAAGCGCGGCGAGGCGATCGTTGTCGCCGAACCGGATCTCGTGCGTGGCGACGGTGTCGTTCTCGTTCACGATGGGCAGGATGCGAAGGCCGAGCAGGCGTTCCATGGCGCGCTGGGCGTTCATGCGGTGGCTCGGGTTCTCGAGGTCGCCGGCCGTCAGCAGAACCTGGCCCGCCACGATGCCGAAGCGGTCGAGGCTGTCTTGGTAGCGGTAGATGAGCACGTTCTGGCCCACCGCGGCCGCGGCCTGCTGGGTGGCGAGGTCGGTCGGTCGCGAGTCGAGCTGCAGGTAGGGCATACCTGTGGCGATGGCACCGGACGACACGAGGATGACCTCCGCGCCTCGCCCGTGAGCCTCAGCCAAGGCTCTGACCAACGGCCCGATCTGGCCGGCGTTCTCCCCGCTGATCGACGACGAGCCGACCTTCACGACCACGCGGCGTGCGCTGGGGATCTGCTCGCGCGAGGCGATCGGGCCTCGGTTCACGCGTCTTCCCGCGAGCTCTCGCCCGCGGCATCCGCGGAAACGGCAGCCGCAGTCACGTCAGCAGCAGCACTGCTGTCAGCAGAACTGTCGCCCGTGTCGCCGGTGCGGCCCTCGCTGTCGTAGTCGGGCACGGTGAGGCCGTCGGCCTCCTCGTCGCCCCAGAGACCGGCCTCTTTCTCGCGCACGAGTTCGGCGCGGGCCTCAGACTTGGCGTTCATCATCTCGACGTAACGTTCACGACGGGTCTGGTTGGTTCGGCGGTTGTTCTGGTCGATACGCGGGTCGGTGCCGCGGGGTGCGGTCACCAGTTCGGCGGTCGAGGTGAGCGTGGGCTCCCAGTCGAAGATGATGCCGTTGCCCGGACCGATGACCACGGTCGAACCGCCCACGGCGCCGGCGCGGAACAGTTCGTCTTCGACGCCCAGCTTCGCCAGGCGGTCGGCGAGGAAGCCGATGGCCTCTTCGTTGGTGAAGTCGGTCTGGGCCACCCAGCGCTGCGGCTTCTGGCCGAGCACACGGTAGATGTTGCCGAACGAACCACCCTCGACCTTGACCACGAAATCGGTTGTGTCGACGGCCTGCGGGCGGATGACGATGCGGGGCTTGGCCGCGTCGTCAGCGGCTTCTGCACGGGCCTTCTCAACGATCTCGGCCAGCGCGAACGACAGTGCCGGTAGGCCCTCGTGGCTGGCGGTGGAGATCTCGAAGACACGGTATCCGCGCGCCTCGAGGTCGGCGCGCACGAAGTCGGCGAGTTCACGCGCTTCGGGTACGTCTATTTTGTTCAGCGCGATGAGCTGCGGGCGTTCGAGCAGGGGCAGCTGGCCATCCGGAACCGGGTAGGCCGCAAGCTCGACCAAGATGATGTCGAGGTCGCTGATGGGGTCGCGGCCGGGGTCGAGCGTGGCGCAGTCGAGCACGTGCAGCAGGGCGCTGCAGCGTTCGACGTGGCGGAGGAACTCGAGCCCGAGGCCCTTGCCCTCGCTGGCACCCTCGATGAGGCCGGGAACGTCGGCGACCGTGTAGCGGGTCTCGCCGGCCTGAACGACGCCGAGGTTCGGGTGCAGGGTGGTGAAGGGGTAGTCGGCGATCTTCGGCTTGGCCGCAGACATGGCTGCAACCAGGCTCGACTTGCCGGCGGAGGGGTAGCCCACGAGCGCGATGTCGGCAACGGTCTTCAGTTCGAGAAAGACGTCGCCTTCCCAGCCCGGCGTGCCGAGCAGAGCGAAACCGGGGGCTTTGCGCTTGCTGGAGGCGAGCGCCGCGTTGCCGAGGCCGCCCTGGCCACCCGGGGCGACGACGATGCGCATTCCCGGTTCGTCCATATCGACGAGCACGGTGCCGTCGGCGTCTTTGACCACGGTGCCCACGGGAACGTTCAGCACGAGCTCACCGCTCGTGAAGCCGCTCTTGTGGTCGCCCATGCCGGGGCCACCGTTCTCACTCGAACGGTGCGGCCGACGGTGGAAGTCGAGGATGGTCGTGGTCTGCGGCGAGCTCTCGAGAACGATGTCGCCGCCGTTGCCGCCGTTGCCACCGTCGGGGCCGGCCAGCGGCTTGAACTTCTCGCGCTTGATCGAGACACACCCGTTGCCGCCGTCGCCGGCACGCAGATGGAGGGTCACCTGGTCAACAAACGTTGCCATTTGCTCTCCTTCTAAAGACTTGTCGAACTAAAAAAACAGGCCGAACTAAAAAAACAGGCCGAACTAAAAAAACAGGGACGAGCCGAAGCCCGCCCCTGCCAAAACAAGAGATACCTGACTAGGCGGAAACCGCGACAGCCTCGGCAACCGGAACCACAATGTTGATGACCTTGCGGCCACCCTTCTGGCCGAACTGCACGGAGCCCGCTTCGAGAGCGAACAGAGTGTCGTCGCCGCCACGGCCGACGTTCACGCCGGGGTGGAAGTGGGTGCCACGCTGGCGAACGATGATCTCGCCGGCTGAGACGACCTGGCCGCCGAAGCGCTTCACGCCGAGACGCTGAGCGTTGGAGTCACGACCGTTGCGAGTAGAACTCGCGCCTTTTTTGTGTGCCATTTGTTCTACCTGCCCTTACTTGATCGTGGTGACCTTGACACGAGTGAGCTCCTGGCGGTGGCCTTGGCGCTTCTTGTATCCGGTCTTGTTCTTGAACTTCTGGATGACGATCTTCGGGCCGCGGAGGTCTTCGAGAACCTCAGCCGTGACCGTGATCTTGGCAAGCTTCGCCGAGTCAGACGTGATTTTCTCACCGTCGACCAGCAACACCGCTGCCAGCTGGATGTTGCCGTCTTTGTCGGCCTTGATTCGGTCGAGGGTGACGATAGTGCCGACCTCTACCTTTTCTTGCCGACCACCGGCGCGCACAACTGCGTAAACCACTTCACGTACCTATTCTCTAAAAAGGCCAATTAGCCACAGTAGCCCCTGCGATTCAGGGGCAAAAAACTTGTATCGGTTGCGCGGGCAAAGCCGTGCGCGCACCAACGGTCTACTTTAGCCGATGCGGCTACCCCGGTCAAACGCACCGGCGTGGCTGGTCGTGCTGCCGTGGCTGGCTGCCGCGTGACGTTCGTAGACTGACGGGATGACCGTGCTCATCGATGTGCCACGCTGGCCTGCCCACAACACTCTGTGGTCACACCTGGTGAGTGACACGTCGCTCGACGAGCTGCACCGGTTCGCGGCCGGTCAGGGTATTCCCCGCCGCGGGTTCGATCTAGACCATTATGACGTACCGGAGGCCCGGTACGACGAACTGGTGGCAGCGGGCGCCCGGCCCGCGACCATGCGCGAGATCGTACTCGCGCTGCGCACCAGCGGCCTGCGTGTCGCAGGGCGTGACCGACCCACGAAGTGAGACGGCCGCACAGTGGCCGCCTCAGGTGCGCGACTGCCTGCGTGTGATGACGCGCCCCTGACCTGCCGGCACGCTGAAGCGCGCGGCCGGCAGACCGGAGACAGGTGCTAGTCGGTCTTCTTGTCGATGGTGGGCGTCACCGGGGCGCTGAGCGCCGCCGTGGAGACCCTGCGGCTGCGCGAACGGCCCTGCCCGGGCTGCTTCGGCTCAGGAAGAGCTTCGAGCACCGAGTCGAGCATCTTGGCCGCATCCTCGCGCTTGCGGCGCTGGGGCGCTGCCGCCGCGGGGATGTCGAACAGCGGGAGTTCGGTGTGCCCACCGGATGCCGGGGCCGTCGATGTGACCGGCGTCGACTCGGCGGGCGCCGAGGTCACGGGCGCTGTCGCCGCACCGGAGGAAGCCGGTGCCGACTCGGCGAACACTGCTGCCGATTCGGTGGCGACAATGCCCTCAGCGGGCTGAGTGTCGGCTCCTGCTGCTGCACGCTGGCTGCGTGACCGGCGCGAGTTGCGGCGCGAACGCTGCGACGGCTCGACCGAAGCCTGCTCCGGGGCGGGCTCGGTCGGCTCTGCGGTTGACGATGGCTCGCCAGTACCCTGAGCCACATCGGCACGGGCAGCGGATGCGTCGGCCGACAAGGCCGGTGCGGCATCCGGAGCAGCATGGTCGGCATTCGAGCCCGTGCTGACGCTCTCTTCGAGCGTCGCGACGAGTTCGCTGAGGGCGGCCTCGGTGGCCGGGGTCGAAGCGGCGCCATGTGCGTGCTCGGGCTTCACGCCGTTGGCTGCGGCGATGGTGCTGGCCGCGATCTTCGCGAGAGCCGATTGGGCGGCGGGGGTGATGCTGTGCGTCACTCCGGGGGCGTGCGAGGAGCCGTTCGACGACGAGGAGCCGTTGCCGTTGGATCCGTTGCTGTTGCCGTTGCTGTTGCCATTGCCGTTGCCGTTACCGTTACCGTTCGAACCGTTGCCGCTGTTGCCACCGCCATTACCACCGTTGCCGCCCTTCGAGCGGGCACGACGTTCGGGCTGCGGCGTCTGCTGCTGGCCGCGGTGCTTCGAGGAGGGGTCGTGCTGAACGATCACACCGCGACCGGCGCACACCTCGCAGGGCTCGCTGAACGACTCGAGCAGGCCGAGGCCCAGCTTCTTGCGGGTCATCTGAACCAGACCGAGAGAGGTGACCTCTGCCACCTGGTGCTTCGTGCGGTCTCGGCTGAGGCACTCGACGAGTCGGCGCAGCACGAGGTCGCGGTTCGACTCGAGCACCATGTCGATGAAGTCGACCACGATGATGCCCCCGATGTCGCGGAGGCGCATCTGGCGCACTACTTCGTCGGCCGCCTCGAGGTTGTTCTTGGTGACGGTCTCTTCGAGGTTGCCGCCCGAGCCGACGAACTTGCCGGTGTTCACGTCGACCACGGTCATGGCCTCGGTGCGGTCGATGACCAGCGATCCGCCAGAGGGCAGCCAGACCTTGCGGTCGAGCGCCTTCTCGATCTGCTCGCTGATGCGGTACTGGTCGAAGATGTCGTTCTGGCCCTCGTAGACCTCGATGCGGTCGACCAGGTCGGGAGCAACCTGGGCCAGGTAGGTCTCGATGGTGCTGCGGGCGTCTGAACCGCTGATGACCAGCTTGTGGAAGTCTTCGTTGAAGACGTCACGAATGATCTTGATGAGCAGGTCAGGCTCGCCGTGCAGCTGCGCGGGAGCCTGCAGCGTCTTCACCTGGGTGCTGATGGCCGCCCACTGGCTGATCAGACGGTTCACGTCGAGCGTGAGCTGCTCTTCGCTCGCACCCTCGGCGGCGGTGCGCACGATGACGCCCACGTTCTCGGGCAGAACCTCTTTGAGGATCTTCTTCAGGCGAGCGCGCTCGGTGTCGGGGAGCTTGCGGCTGATGCCGTTCATGTTGCCGTTCGGCACGTACACGAGGTACCGGCCCGGCAGCGAGAGCTGGCTCGTGAGCCTGGCGCCCTTATGACCGACAGGGTCTTTGGTGACCTGCACGAGCACGGTGTCGCCCGGCTTCAGTGCGAGTTCGATGCGGCGGGGCTGGTTGCCCGTGTCGGCGGCATCCCAGTCGACCTCGCCGGAGTAGAGCACGGCGTTCCGGCCGCGGCCGATGTCGACGAAGGCGGCTTCCATGCTGGGCAGAACGTTCTGCACGCGACCGAGGTAGACGTTGCCGATGAGCGAGGCTTCGGCAGCCTTGGCCACGTAGTGCTCGACCAGAACGCCGTCTTCGAGCACGCCGATCTGAATACGGTCATGGCTCGAGCGCACGATCATGCTGCGGTCGACCGACTCGCGCCGGGCGAGAAACTCCGCCTCGGTGATGACGGGGCGGCGGCGGCCTGCATCGCGACCGTCACGGCGGCGCTGCTTCTTGGCCTCGAGGCGGGTCGAACCCTTGATGCGCTGCGGCTCGGTGATGAGCTCGGGGGCCTGCACCTGGCGGGGCGGGCGAACCTTGACGACGGTGTTCGGCGGCAGATCATCCGGCAGCCGGCTCTCGTCACCGCTGCGGCGGCGGGTGCGGCGCCTGACGGTGGTGTCGGCATCGCTGTCGCGGGCGGCACGGTCGTCGTCGAAGTCGCCGTTGTCGGCGCGGTTGTCGCTGCGGGTGTCTGAACGGTTGTCACCGCGGCCGCCGGAGCGGTTGTCGCGAGCCGAGTCACGGTCGCGGTTGTCACGATCACGATCACGGCTGTCGCGGTCGCGGTTGTCACGGCTGTCGCGGTCGCGGCTGTCACGATCCCGGTTGTCACGACTGTCGCGGTCACGGTCGCGGTTCGCGTCGCGGCCCTCTCGGCCACCAGCGGCAGCACCGTCGCGGCGGTCGTAGTCGTCGAAATCGTCGTCGAACTCGCGGTCGCGGCGGCCTGAGCCGGCGCGCGGCGGCAGCGGCTGGATGTCGGGGGCCTGGAAGAGCAGCGACGTGGTCGTGCGCGGCGCCGGCGTCTGCGGAGCGGCCGGAGCCTGGCTCAGCTCGGGCTCGAGCCACGGCTCACCCGAACCCGCCTCGATGTTCTCGCCCGTCGTAGTGTCTGAACCTGTTGAATCGTTCACGGAAACCTTCACATCTGTTGAGGTCGTCGCCTGGCCGTTCGGGGCCGCAGAGGAGTCTGCAGCCGCTCGCGTGGCCGGGCGGTCGACGGTGCCGGGAGACGTCGGATCGGGCAGGGCTGGCGTACGGGCCTCGCCCGTCACAGGCAGGGCGAGAGCTGAGCTCTCTGCCGCCTTGCGTGCAGCCTTCCGCCCACCGAACAGCCGTGACCGTCGTTTGACCGGGGGATCTTGCTCACTGTGGGTATTGTCTTCCACCATTACTGGTGCACTCCTAGCCCTGGTGAGGCGACCGCGCCGCCTACCCGGGTACTCTCTCGTGCGAATTCTCACCTTCGTGAGACTCGCAAATCCTTCACGCAACCGACCGGCTTGAGCTCTGGTCGATCATTCGTGTGTTTCTTTTACTCGAGCGCCCGGTTCAGGCAGGCTCGAAAAGCTTTTTTGCTGTCATTCGGGCGCGGCCCGTCTGGCATGGCTCAATTATCGCACGCATTCCCAGATGAGGGGGCAAACCGGTGTGCGAGAATGCCACAGTGATGCCAGAAACAGCGCTCCAACGCCGCCCCATCGGGTTGGCGATCTTTCTCATTGTTGCCGGGGTCGTGGGCTGGGTGGCCTCGTTCACGCTCACGCTCGAGAAGATCGAGATCCTCATCAACCCGAGCTACGTACCCTCGTGCAACATCTCGGTGCTGGTCAGCTGTGGGCCGAACATGGCCAGCGCCCAGGGCTCGCTCTTCGGGTTTCCGAACCCCATCATCGGGGTGGCATGCTTCGTCGCCGTGATTGTGGTGGGGGTGGGCATCCTCGCCGGCGCGCGCTTCGCAAAGTGGTTCTGGGTGCTGTTCAACGTGGGCATCGCGCTCGCCCTGGTCTTCGTGATCTGGCTGATCAGCGTGAGCATCTTCGTGCTCGGCACGCTCTGCCCG
This sequence comes from Subtercola sp. RTI3, assembly GCF_035018625.1. NCBI lineage: Bacteria > Bacillati > Actinomycetota > Actinomycetes > Micrococcales > Microbacteriaceae > Subtercola > Subtercola sp. RTI3. Next base: position 17,163 of record NZ_JASJXO010000060.1, read on the forward strand.
TACTGCATGGTCGTGTGGGTCACGGTGATTCCGCTGTTCTGGTATGTCACCGCCTACAACCTCAAAGAGGGCCACATTCCCGTACCGGTTGCGGTACGAAACGTCGTGGCCCTCTTCTATCCGTTCATCTGGATGCTCGTGATTCTGTCGTACCTCGTGATCGCGGTGCTGGCGCAGTTGCGCCTCGACGCGATCGCGTCGCTCACGAACAGTTGAGCATCCCGAACCGTGAGTGTGTGACCCGCAGGCTCAGCTGAACCAGAGAGCGAGTTCGCGGGCTGCCGACTCGGGCGAGTCGCTACCGTGAACGAGGTTCTGCTGAACCTTCAGACCCCAGTCGCGGCCGAGGTCACCGCGGATGGTGCCGGGAGCAGCCGTGCTCGGGTCGGTCGTGCCGGCCAGTGAGCGAAAGCCTTCGATGACGCGGTTGCCGGCGACACGCACGGCGAGAACGGGGCCCGACTCCATGAACTCGATCAGCGGCTCGTAGAACGGCTTGCCCTCGTGCTCTTCGTAGTGGGCAGCGAGCAGGCTGCGCTCGGGCTCGAACAGTTTGATGTCGACAAGCTGGTAGCCCTTGGTCTCGATGCGACGAAGAATCTCGCCGATGAGGTTGCGGGCCACGCCGTCGGGCTTGACGAGTACGAGGGTTTCTTCGACGTTCACGGTCACAGTCTTCTGCTTTCTGGGGTTTGAGGTTGCGATTGAGGTTGTTGGTGGTGCGGGTGCAGGTGCACGTGCACGTGCCGGCGAATCAGGCGTTGCGTGCGAGTTCGGCGTTGTCACGGTCGATTCTGCTGCCGCGAATCATGCAGAACACCCACATTCCGCCGAACAGCAGGGCAACGATCAGCATCAGCGGCACCAGCAGGGCCGACGCGAGAATGATGATCTGCAGGGCCCAGCCGAGAGCGATGCCGAGCGGCCGGTTCAGCAACGGGATGGTCGCCAGCAGCAGCACGCAGAGCGCTGCTCCCCCGCCGAGCGCGACCGGCCAGGGCAGCGCCTTCAGGCCGAAGATGGCGAGCGTGGCCAAGAACATGATGACCGACTCGAACCCGAGCACGATCGACGCGAGGCTCTCGCGAACGGTGCGCTGGCGGCGCTGGCGCTGCTGGCGGCCACCGCGGCGCGGCGCGGCTGGCGCATGAGGCTCGCCACCGTCGTGCGGCTCGCCGGCAGGCAGCGGCTCGGTCACGGCTTCCACCCCTCGTCACGGGCCAGCGTGATGATCTCGCCCACGAGCGTGATCGACCCGGTCACGAGCACCGCTCCGCGATCGGATGCCCCCGCCGACTCCCTCGCCAGCTCGGCCGCCACGCGGGGGTCGAGTTCGACCACCACCCGCTCGGCGCCGACGATGCCCACAACGATCGACGCCAGCTCGTCGGCGTCGATCGCCCTGTCGGAGCCCGACTGGGTGACGATGAACTCGTTCACGACGGGTTCGAGCGCTCGAATGATTCCCTCGGCATCTTTGTCGTCGAGCACGCTGACGACGGCGACGACCTTCTCGAACGAGAAGTACTCCTTCACCGCCGCCGCGAGCGCGATCGCTCCGCCCGGGTTGTGTGCAGCATCCACCAGCACCGTCGGCTCGGTGCCGACCAGCTGCAGGCGGCCGGGCGACGTGGCCGTGGCGAACGCCTCGACCAGCACGTCGTCGACGAGCGCGGTCGCTCCTCCGCCGAGGAACGACTCGACAGCGGCAACCGCCACCGCCGCGTTCTGGGCCTGGTGGCTGCCGTACAGCGGCAGGAAGATGTCGCGGTACGTGCCGGCGATGCCCTTGATCGACACCATCTGGCCGCCCACGGCCACGCTGGTCGAGAGAACACTGAAGTTCTCGCCCTCGGCGACGAGGTTCGACTCGCTGAGCTCGGCGGCCCGTTTCAGTTCGGCGAAGGCCTCTGGCTCCTGACGGGCCGTGACCACCTGTGCCGCCGGCTTCACGATGCCCGACTTGGTGCGGGCGATCTCGGCGACGGTGTTGCCGAGGCGCGCGGTGTGGTCGAGCGAGATGGGGGTGAACACCGCGACCTGGCCGTCGGCTACGTTGGTCGAATCCCACTCGCCGCCCATGCCCACCTCGATGACGCCCACGTCGATCGGCGCGTCGGCGAACGACGCGTACGCCAGAACAGTGAGGGCCTCGAAGAACGTGAGGCGGGGTTCGCCGGCACCGGTGAGTTCAGCATCCACCAGCCCGATGAAAGGACTGATGTCGGCCCAGTTCGCGGCGAGCGCCTCGTTGCTGATGGGCTTGCCGTCGATGACGATGCGCTCGTTCAGGCGCTCGAGGTGCGGGCTCGTGAACAGGCCGGTACGCAGCCCGTAGGCGCGCAGGATGCCCTCGGTGATGCGGCTCGTACTGGTCTTGCCGTTCGTGCCGGTGATGTGGATGATCGGGTACGCGTGGTGCGGGTCGCCGAGCAGCTCGACCACCTTGCGCGTGGCCGAGAGCCGGGGCTGCGGAGCCGCTTCGCCGAGGCGCGTGAGCAGCTCGGCGTACACCTCGTCTCCGGCCTCGACGAACTCGTCGGGCAGGTCGTCTTGGTCAGCGTTCTCGCCGTCGCCAGCACCCGTCACGAGCTGTTCGTCGTAGGCGTCGGCCATCTCGAACTCGGTGCGGTCGTCGGCGAAGAGCTCGTCGTCGGAGTACTCGTCGCCGTCGCCCTCACCGTCGCCCTGCTCGCTGCGGTCTTTCGTGCTGCGGTCGCGGTGCACACCGTCGCCCGGGTCGTCGCCGTAGCCCTCGTTCACCGGCGACTCGTCGTAGAGCTGAAAGAGCTCGTCGTCGGGGTTGCGGGGCGGGCGGCCGCCGTCGAGGGCAGCGTCGTCACCGTCGGTGTTGGTGGGATCAGACATTGGTAACTCCTCCTGCGCGGCTCACGGCCACGATGAACGCATCGGTGTTGGCGTAACGGCCCGCATCGATCAGGGCGTAGTGCTCGGGGGCGGTCGACACGAGCCGGCCGATCCACTCCGAAACCAAGACTCCACGATACTGCTCGAGGTTTCTGAAGTCGCGGGGTGAAACCACGGTGAATCGGGTGGCGAGGGTCTCTGCGTCGATGGCGACGACCCCGGCACTCTTCACCGCGGCGGCATCGGCGTCGGCGAAGAACACGAGGTCGAGCGTGATGCGGTCGCTCACGTCGAAGCCGGCCGACTTGCGGGTCTCCTGTACGGCGCGAATCACGTCGCGCGCCAGGCCCTCTGCCTCGAGAGCGGGTGTCGTGGTGGTGTCGAGCAGGGCGAAACCTCCGCCGGGCAGCAGGGCGAGTGCGAGGGCAGGGGCCTGGGCATCCGGAGCCGACGAATCAGCTGGCTCAGGATGCCCGGGGCCCGCCGCACCCGTCTCGAGCACCAGCTCGTACTCGGTCGGTTCGAGGGCGATGCCGCCGGCTGTGACGACGCCGTTCTCTTCGCTCCAGTCGCCCGAGCGGGCGGCCTTGATGACCAGCTGAACCTGTTTGCCGAGGCGGGGGCCAGCGGCGCGGGCGTTCACCGTGAGCTTCGAGGTGATGCCGAAGTCGGCGGCGCTCGTGGGGCTCTGCTCGACGAGCGTGACGGCTTTCACGTTCAGCTCTTCGCGCAGAATGTACTCGAAGCGCGCGAGGGCCTCGGTGTTCTCGGTGACGATGGTGAGCTGGGCGAGCGGCAACCGAACGCGCAGACCGTTCTGCTTGCGCAGCGACAGGGCCGTGGAGCTGATGGCACGCACCTGGTCCATGGTGTGCACGAGGCCAGGGTCGGCCGGGAAGCCGTTCTCGTTCGGCCAGTCTTCGAGGTGCACGCTGCGGCCGCCGGTGAGGCCCTGCCAGATGTTCTCGCCGATCAACGGCAGCAGCGGGGCCGCCACCCGGGTGAGGGTCTCGAGCACGGTGTACAGGGTGTCGAATGCCTCGCGGCTCTCGGTGCTGGTGCCGTCACCCGACCAGAAGCGGTCGCGTGAGCGGCGTACGTACCAGTTCGTGAGCACGTCGGCGAAGTCGCGGAGTTTCGCGGCGGCGGTGGTCGAATCGAGGGCCTCGAAGTCACTGGTGACGTCGCGGATGAGCTCGCGCGTCTTGGCCAGCAGGTAGCGGTCGAGCACGTCGGTCGAGTCGGTGCGCCAGGTGGCTTCGTAGCCGTCGGGGCCGGCGGCGTTGGCGTAGAGGGTGAAGAAGTAATAGGTGTTCCAGAGCGGCAGGAGGAACGCGCGCACCGACTCGCGGATGCCCTCCTCTGTGACCGCGAGGTTGCCGCCGCGGAGCACGGGTGAGCTCATGAGGAACCACCGCATGGCATCCGAGCCGTCGCGATCGAACACCTCGCTCACATCGGGGTAGTTGCGCAGACTTTTCGACATCTTCTGGCCGTCGTTGCCGAGCACGATGCCGTGGCTGACAACATTCTTGAACGCAGGGCGATCGAACAGGGCGGTGGAGAGAATATGCAGTGTGTAGAACCAGCCGCGGGTCTGGCCGATGTACTCGACGATGAAGTCGGCGGGGCTGTGGCTGTCGAACCAGTCACGGTTCTCGAACGGGTAGTGCACCTGGGCGAAGGGCATCGAGCCCGAGTCGAACCACACGTCGAAGACGTCATCGATGCGGCGCATCGTCGACTGCCCGGTGGGGTCGTCGGGGTTCGGGCGGGTGAGCTCGTCGATGAAGGGGCGGTGCAGGTCGGGCTCGCCCTCGGCGTTCAGCGGCAGGGTGCCGAAGTCGTTCTTGAGGTCGTCGAGCGAGCCGTACACGTCGATGCGCGGGTACTCGGGGTTGTCGCTCTTCCACACCGGGATGGGCGAGCCGAAGTAGCGGTTGCGGGAGATCGACCAGTCGCGAGCGTTGCCGACCCACTTGCCGAACTGGCCGTACTTCACGTTCTCGGGCACCCACTCGATCTGCTCGTTGAGTTCCTCCATGCGGTCGCGAATCTCGGTGACGCGCACGAACCAGCTCGAGACCGCCTTGTAGATCAGCGGGTTGCGGCAACGCCAGCAGTGCGGGTACGAGTGCTCGTAGCTCGCCTGGCGAAGCAGGCGGCCGTTCGCCTTCAGCAGCTGCGTGAGCGGCTTGTTCGCCTCGAACACCTGCAGCCCAGCCACCTCGGTGATGTTCGGCAAGAACCGGGCGCCCTCGTCGACCGAGATGATCACCGGAATACCGGCGGCCTCACAGATCTTCTGGTCTTCCTCGCCGTAGGCCGGCGCCTGGTGCACGATACCGGTGCCCTCGGTGGTCGACACGTAGTCGGCCACCAGAACCTGCCACGCGTTCTCGGTGCCGTAGGCCTCGACGTCGGCGTAGTAGTCCCACAGCCGGTCGTACTTCACGCCCGCGAGCTCGCGGCCGGTGATCGTGCGGCTGATGGATGCCCGGGCAGCGTCAGCCGAGTCGTAGCCCAGCTCCTTGGCGTAGTTGCCCACCAGGTCTTCGGCCAGAAGGTACTCGGCACCGAGCACGTCGGTCAGGGCATCCGGAGTCGCCGTCTCGCGCTGAACCTCGGCGTCGGGCGTGCCGTTCGGGCCAGAGGGCACGACGGCGTACGAGATGCCAGGGCCCACGGCGAGGGCGAGGTTGGTGGGCAGGGTCCACGGGGTGGTGGTCCAGGCGAGGGCGCGCACGGCGGTGAGGCCGAGCGCCTCGGCTTTTGTGCCCACGAGGGGAAAGGTGACCGTGACGGTCTGGTCTTGGCGCATCTTGTAGACGTCGTCGTCCATGCGCAGCTCGTGGTTGCTGAGCGGGGTCTCGTCGTGCCAGCAGTAGGGCAGCACCCTGAAGCCCTCGTACGCCAGTCCCTTGTCGTGCAGCTGCTTGAATGCCCAGATCACGCTCTCCATGAAGGTGGTGTCGAGCGTCTTGTAGTCGTTCTCGAAGTCGACCCAGCGGGCCTGGCGGGTGACATAGTCTTGCCACTCGCCGGTGTACTGCAGCACCGACTGTCGCGCGGCAGCGTTGAACTCGGCGATGCCCATCGCCTCGATCTCGCTCTTCTCGGTGATGCCGAGCTGGCGCATGGCTTCGAGTTCGGCCGGCAGGCCGTGGGTGTCCCAGCCGAACCGGCGGTGCACGAGCTTGCCGCGCATGGTCTGAAAACGGGGAAACAGGTCTTTGGCGTAACCCGTGAGCAGGTGGCCGTAGTGCGGTAAGCCGTTCGCGAAGGGCGGGCCATCGTAGAAGACCCATTCGGGGGCATTCTGCGCCTCACGCTGGGCAAGGGATGCCTCGAAGGTGCCGTCGGCCTTCCAGAAGGCGAGCACCTGCTCTTCGATGGCGGGGAAGCTGGGGCTCGGGGTGACGGGCTGTGGGGCGGCTGCGGCGGCGGGGCCGTTCGTGGCGGCGCGGCCGAAGGCCGATGCGGGTGACTGCTTGGGGTAGGTCATGATTCTCCTGGAAGGCTGTTTCTGCTGCTGCCTGTTCCACGAGCACGCCACCACACTCTCGTGCGCGGCGCGGTACCAGCCCGCTTACCCCCCGTACCTCTCGGCCCGGCGAATCGCTTGTTCTTTGGCTGTGACGGGCCAGACCCGGCCGGTTCTACTGGGCTGACCCTTGCGGCTCGACCGTTCTTCCGGCGACTCCCCGGTGATGACCGGCTCATAGTCTTTTGGCAGCAATCTTACACGCCCCTCGTCGCTCGTAGACTTTGCTCGTGCACCAGAATCCGAAGCCGTCGAGGGGCCGCCCGCGGTCGTCGTCGCGCGAGCTGCTCGAAGACGCCGCGTTCGAGCTCTTTCTCGAGAACACCTACGCCAAGACCACCATCGACCAGATCACGCAGCGCGCGGGCGTCGGCCGCACCACCTTCTTCAACTACTTCGAAGGCAAGAGCGACGTGTTCTGGGTCGACGTCGACTCCACCTTCGCCGCCCTGACATCGGCTCTGGATGCCCGCCCCGCCGCCGAGCCCGTCACCGATGCCCTCTGCGGAGCCCTCACCACGGTTGCCGCGGAGTTCGGTCCGTCACGAGTGCCCTGGATCCTCACCCAACACCCCCTCATCGGTGCCGTCGGCGAAGTGCAGGCGTCAGCACTCGCCCGCTTCACGCGCTGGGCGGGCATCCTCGCGACCTTCGCCGGAGTTCGCCTCGGGCTCGACCCCGCCGCCCTTCTCCCCCGCACCATCGCGTACTCGTTCACCAGCGCCCTCGTCGCCGCCGCCCAAGAATGGGCCGCCGCCGGCCCCGACCGCGGCTCCCTCGCCCCCTTCGTCGCCCGCGCCCTCACCCTGTCTCTTATACACATCTATTAAAAAAAAATGGGGGGGGGGGGGGGGGGGGGGGGGGGGGGGGGGGGGGGGGG
>NZ_JASJXO010000061.1:0-23336 GCF_035018625.1 Subtercola sp. RTI3
GCTCCACCCGCAGTTCCACCCCGCCCGCCGCCGAACGACCGAGTACCAGCGTTCCGCCGGCGAGTGAGAGCCGCTGCTGCATTCCCGCCAGCCCGAACCCGCGGTCAACCGGCTGCCCAACCGTCATTCCGGCCCCGTCATCGCTCACACACAGCGAGACCGCGCCGCCCACAGCCGACAATCGCACGCTCACCGTGCGGGCCCCCGAGTGCTTCCGCACATTCGCCAGCGCCTCCTGCACGCACCGCAGCAGCACCACCTCGACCTCGTTCGGCTGCGCCTCGTACTCCGATGTGTCGAGCGTGATCTGCACGCCCGTCTCCCGCGTGAACCGTTCGATGAGTCGACCGAGCGCGGCACCGAGCCCCCCGTTCACATCGACCGGTGCCACGGAGGCCACGAGCGCGCGGGTCTCGACGAGAGCCTCGCGGGCGATCTCTTCGATGAGCGCCAGGTCGGCGCGAACGGCAGGGAGGGCATCCAGAACCTGCGACTGCGACCGCTGCGCCACCATCACGAGCCCGGTGAGGCTCTGCGCGATGGTGTCGTGAATCTCGCCTGCCAGCCGCTCGCGCTCGCTGAGTATGCCGCTGTCACGGTTCAGGATGGCCAGCTTCTCCTGCGCCGCCTGCAACTCGCCCAGCAGGCGTGTGTTGTCTTGGCCCTGCTGCAGAGCGAACGTGAACCAGAGGCCGAGCGCGATGCTGAACATCAGCGAGATGGATTCGATGGCGATGGCAGACCCCACGGCCGCGCTGCCGGTGCCGGTCGACACGAGAAAGCCGAAGGTCACCGCAAGCGCCAGTACGACGTTCAAGATGATGGCCCGGCGCAGCGGGTCGACCGAGAACCAGATGATGGGAAACCCGATGGCCTGCAGGGTGGCCATCGAGGGATCGAACGCCGTACCCACGCCGGTGCACGCGATGGCGAGCAGGGGAAACAGCAGCACCGCGTGCCCGACGGGAAACGTGCCGTCACCGCGGGCGGTGAAATTGCGCCAGCCGAACGCGGCATAACCGATGCCCAGTACGCCGAGGCAACACCAGGCGCCGATCGTGGCAGAGGGTTTGGCGCCGAGGTCGGGCAGCACGATGACCGCGAGCCCGACGATCGTCGCGGCCACCGCCATGTGCCACCAGCTGAAGCGCATCATCTAGCTATCTTTGCGGATCCAGCGGAAGGTCAGGCGGCAGATCACCAATCCGCCGACCAGCCAGATGAGGAGGGCAATCGCGGCGCCGGCGAGGTTCCACACGCCGCCCGGCTCCACTGCGGCGAAACTTTCGGGCAGGAACACGGAGCGCATGCCCTGCGCCATCCATTTGAGCGGAAAGATGCTCGCCACAGACTGCAACCAGTCAGGCAGCAGCGCGAACTGCAGGTAGACGCCCGAGATGAACTGCAGGATGAGAATGGGCGGGATGATGACAGCGGTGGCACTTTTGCCCGAGCGGGGCAGGCGCGAGATGGCGATGCCGAGTACCGCTGAGGTGGCGATTCCGAGGAGATAGACCCAGGCGAAGGTCATCCACTTGGCCGGTTCTGTGGGCAGGTCGACGCCGAACGCGAAGTGCGCGACGAGCAGCAACAGAGCCAGCTGCAGCAGTGAGGTGGCCAGAACCTGGCCCATCTTGCCGAAGAAGTACGACAGCACAGGCAGCGGGGTGCCGCCGAGTCGTTTGAGGGTGCCGTCGCTTCGCTCCATGGCGATGTCGGTGCCGAGGTTCTGTACACCGCTCAGCAGGATGCCCGCGGCGATCATGCCCGGCAGATACCCGGCGGCCTGGCTGATGCCGCCCGAGCCGTCGGGGTTCGCGCCGATGTTGCCCATGCCCTGAAATGCCACCGAGAAGATGGTGAGCATGATGACGGGGAAGAGAAACGTGAAGAAGAGGGTGTCGCTCTGGCGAAAGTAGACCTTCGTCTCGTAGCCGATGCGGGCGGCGCCGAGGCGCAGGGTGCGGCCGATGCCGAACGAGGAGGCCCGGGTGGCCGGGGCCCGGAGTGCTGCGGTCATGCTGACACCTGGTCTTTCGTGCTGGAAGCGCTGGGTGTGCTGGATGCACTGGGTGTGCTGGGCGTGTGGGATGCGCGGGATGCGAGGTCTGCCTCGAACGCCCCCACCAGCCCGAGGTAGATGTCTTCGAGGCTGGGCCGCACGATCTCGAGCCCCGCCGGTTCGCCGAGCCTGCCCACCAGCTCGGCAACCACCCGCCCGGGGTCGCTGGCCCGCTGCTCGCGGGCGATGCCGTTCTCCAGCCAGCGCACGATCGGCGTGCGGGCCTCATCAGAGCCGAGCGTGTCGATGGGGCCGATGGCCACGAGGGTTCCGGCGGCGATCACGGCGGCACGATCACTGAGCTGCGCGGCCTCGTCGAGGTAGTGGGTGGTCAGCAGAATCGTGGTGCCTTCGCGTTTCAGCGAGCGGATCAGCTCCCAGAAGTGCCGGCGCGCCTCAGGGTCGAACCCGGTGGTCGGCTCGTCGAGAAAGAGCAGTTCGGGGCGCCCGATCACGCCGAGCGCCACATCGACACGACGACGTTGACCGCCAGAGAGGCTCTTGAGTCGCGTGTTCGCCTTGTCTTCGAGCCCCACCGCGGCGATCACTTCGTCGACGCTTCGCGGGTTCGGGTAGTAGCCGGCGAACTGGGTGAGCTGTTCGCGAACGGTCACGTTGCCGCTCTCGCCCGAGCTCTGCAGCACGATGCCGATGCGTGCCTTCCAGGCCAGGCCGCCGCGTTGTGGGTCTGAACCCAAGACGCGAGCCTCACCGCCGCTGCGGTCGCGATACCCCTCGAGAATTTCTATGGTCGTGCTCTTGCCCGCGCCGTTCGGCCCGAGCAGAGCGAACGTCTCTCCGCGTTCGATGTCGAACGTCACTCCGGTGAGAGCGGTGAAGCTGCCGTACGACTTGGTGAGCTTGTCGACGCTCACAGCCGGGTCTATTGCGTTCATGATGCAATGCTGGCCCTCGCAGCCAGATCGCAACAGCCCTCAGGAGGTCTACCCGGGCATCCACCGGTTGGGGGATGCCCGCCGAGAGGCCCGCCCGAACCGCCGGTTCGAGCATCCCGACCCGAACAGCCCTACGCGAACAACCGCTGCAGCCGCGCCACGCCCTCAGCCAGGGCCTCATCGCCGAGCGCGTACGACATGCGCACGAACCCGCTCGGCCCGAACGCCTCACCCGGAATCACGGCCACTTCGGCCTGGTCGAGAATCAGGTCGGCGAGCTCGAGCGAGGTCGTCGGCGTCACCCCGCCCCACGGCCGGTTCAGCAGCCCGGTCACGTCAGGGTAGACGTAGAAGGCGCCCTCGGGTGTGGGGGTGTGGATGCCCGAGATCTGGTTCAACCCGGCCACAATGCTCTTGCGGCGACGGTCGAACGCCTGGCGCATCACCTCGACCGCGTCTTGGGGCCCAGTGAGCGCGGCCAGGGCGGCCCGCTGCGAGACGTTCGACACGTTCGACGAGAGGTGCGACTGCAGGTTCGACGCCCCCTTGATGGCATCGGCAGGACCGACCATCCAGCCCACCCGCCAGCCGGTCATGGCGTAGGTCTTCGCCACACCGTTCACGAGAATGGTGCGGTCGGCAAGCGAGGGCACGGCTTCGACGATCGAGAGGGCCGAAACCCCGTCGTAGGTGAGGTTCTGGTAGATCTCGTCGGTGATGACCCAGAGGCCGTTCTCGTCGGCCCACTCGCCGATGGCGCGGGTCTGCTCCGGCGAGTACACGGCGCCGGTGGGGTTCGAGGGAGACACAAACAGCAGCACCTTGGTGCGCGGCGTGCGGGCGGCCTCGAGCTGCTCCACGGTGACGAGGTAACCCTGGTCGCTGCCGGCGAAAACCTCTACCGTCACGCCACCCGCGAGGGCGATGGCCTCGGGGTAGGTGGTCCAGTACGGGGTGGGCACGATGACCTCGTCGCCCGGGTCGAGCAATGTGGCGAACGACTGGTACACGGCCTGCTTGCCGCCGTTGGTCACGATGACCTGCGAGGGCGAGACCTCGAGCCCACTGTCGCGGAGCGTCTTCGCCGCGATGGCCTCGCGGAGCTCTGGCAGGCCCGCGGCGGGGGTGTAACGGTGGTTCTTGGGGTCTCGCGCCGCGGCGACGGCCGCCTCGACGATGAAGTCGGGAGTGGCGAAGTCGGGCTCGCCGGCGGCGTAGCTGATGACCGGTCGCCCGGCCGCCTGCAGCGCTTTTGCCTTGGAATCGACTTTCAGTGTCGCCGATTCGGCGATCGACGAGATGCGGTGCGAGATTCTGGTGCGTTCAGTCACCCCGCCAGCCTACCGATCCCTACTGGATCTTGGAGTTCTCGTCGAGACGGTGCCACGTGCGGTTGTGGTAGACGAGAGGGTGCGCCGTGGCTGCATCTGCCGACGGGTCGCCCGCCTCTGGCGCGTAGGTCTCGAGCGCCTGAACGGCGACAACGGTCGACCCGCCGGCCTCCATCTTGTTGACCACTCGGCCGCGGATCCAGGCGTGCGCTGCAGGAAAGTAGGGTTCACCCGTGGGCAGGCGCTTCCAGATGGTCGTGTCTGCGAAGCGGTCGATGCCGCTGGTGGCACCGAGTTTCGCGATGTCGAGCTGGTCGGCTCCGAGCAGGTGAACCACCACGGTGTCGGCGCGCCGGATGGTCGGGGTGCTCGATGAGAGCTCGGAGATCGAGAACACCAACAGTGGTGGCGCGATACTCACCGAGAAGACCGAGGTCGCTGTGAGTGCGACAGGCCCGTCGCCCGCGTCGGCCGTGATGACGGCGACACCCGCCGGGTGGTTGCGAAAAGCAGCCCTGAATTCGTCGGCACTGACCGTCTCCGAACTCGGGTGCTGCACGAGCACATGTTCGCCCACAACCGTGTGTTCGTCAGCCGACGGCTGCGTCTCGAAACGGTTGATGGGCTGCGGGTCGCTCACGTTCACTCCTCGGTAGTCTTCGGTGTTGCCAAACGTAAGACTAAGTGAGCTCCTGTTTCAGGGGTATTACGCCGGTAACACTGTTACCGATCCGCACGTTCTCCCAGCTTTCGTGCAGGGCTCAGAGCGTGAGAAGCACCTTGCCGATGTGGGTCGACGACTCCATCAGCGCGTGGGCCTCTGCGGCGCGCACGAGGGGCAGCCTCTCGGCTACGACAGGTTTCACCGTGCCGTTCGCCACCAGCGGCCACACGTTCTCGGCAACGCTGGCCACAATCGCGGCCTTCGCCGATGCCGACCGTGCGCGCAGGCTCGTGGCATGGATGGTGCCGCGCTTCATCATCAGCGGCCCGAAGTTCAGATCTCCTGTTTCTCCACTCAGGTTTCCGATATTCAGCAGATGGCCATCCAGAGCCAGCGCCCGAATGTTGCGGTCGAGGTACGACCCACCCACCGAGTCGAGAATCACTTGGGCCCCGTTCGTCTCAGCCTTCATCCGTTCGACAAAATCTTCTGTTCGATAATTGATCAGGATGCTCGCCCCCAGCTCCTCGCACGCTGCGAGCTTCTCGGCAGAACCTGCTGTGACAGCGACGCGGGCGCCGAAGGCTCGGCCCAGTTGCACGGCCATGGTGCCGATTCCACTCGAACCCCCGTGCACGAGCAGCGTCTCGCCCCGGCGCAGATCGGCGAGCATGAAGACGTTCGACCACACTGTGGCCACGACCTCGATCAGCCCGGCCGCATCGACGAGATCAATGGTGTCGGGAACTCTCAGCACGTGGCCGGCCGGCGCGCTGACGCGCTCGGCGTACCCACCGCCAGAGAGGAGGGCGCAGACCCGGTCGCCTGGCGCGAACGTGGTGACCGCAGCACCCACCTCGAGCACCGTGCCGCTGGCCTCGAGGCCGAGCCAGGTAGGAGCGCCCGCGGGCGGCGGGTAGTGCCCCTGGCGCTGGCTGATGTCGGCGCGGTTGACGCCCGCGGCGGCCACGCTGATGAGTACGTCGTCCGGCCCGATCTCGGGTTCGGGCACCTCGCCCACACGCAAGACAGAGGCATCACCGGGAGTATCGAAGACCACAGCTTTCATGATTCCAACGTACGCCCCGCCGCGGCCTTTGCGGTCGCCTGCGATCTGACTTACACTAGGTGGAGGTAGTTGAAATCTGCCATGCTTTTTTGTGCCCATTTCTGGCTGACCCCATGAGTTGTTTGCAGAGAAGTACAACGGTTTCTCCGCATCTTTAGGGTGGTGGCTCAATTGGTAGAGCAGCGGTCTCCAAAACCGCAGGTTGCAGGTTCGAGTCCTGTCCGCCCTGCAAATCGTGGTGAGCGTTCGCTCACTTCGATCGCTTGTGAAAGGTACTGACGGTGGCACGAAAAATAGTCGACGAACCCAGCGAGGCTGTCGTCGAGCGCGCCAAGAGTGACCGGGCGGCTAAGCGCAACCCGTTTGCACGCCTGGTGCTTTTCATCAAGCAGGTCATTGCAGAACTCAAGAAGGTCGTAACCCCGACCCGCAAAGAGCTGATCAGCTTCACAATCGTTGTGCTCATCTTCGTCGTCATCATGATGGCGTTGGTGTCGGGCCTCGACTTCGTGTTCAGCTGGATGGCCGTCTTTGTGTTCGGTGACCCAGGAACCAGCCCACTCGGCTCGTAGTTCCTTCCGTCGCCTGAAATTTTCGCAACAGAAATGGAACGCATTTAGTGTCTAAGTCAAACCGGGACGACCTCGACCTCGGGGCTGCTGAAGAGCAGTCGAGTGAGGTCGAAGAGGCGCAAGAGGGCGACAACATCGAGATCGAGTCTCCGACCGACCTCGATGCACTGCTGCGCGCCATCGATGGCGGCTCGAATGACGAGCACTTCATCGGCTCCGATTCAGACGGCTCCGGCTCTGACGACCCCGAGGTCGACGACCTCGAGGCCGACGCCGAAGTGAACGAGGCGCTCGAGTCCGGCAGCGCCGACGACACCGAAGCCGCTCTTGAAGCCATCGAAGACGAAGAAGAGATCGACGGCGCCGCAACCGACGCCGAAGACGACGACTTCGTCTCCGACTCCGTGGTCTCTGCCGACAGTGCGGGCGACCTCGAGCTGCAGGCCGAGCTCGACGGCGATGCCGGTGCCGGTGCCGGTGCCGGTGCCGGTGCTCTCGACGGTGACACCGCGGCTGAGGGCGACGAAGAGGCTGAGGCCGAAGCCGAAGACCCGTACGAGGCGTTCCGTGCGGAGCTCCGTTTCATGCCCGGTAAGTGGTACGTCATCCACTCGTACGCCGGTTTCGAGAAGCGCGTCAAGCAGAACATCGAGAGCCGCAAGAGCTCCATGGGCATGGAAGACTACGTCTACCAGGTCGAGGTTCCGATGGAAGACGTGGTCGAGATCAAGAACGGCCAGCGCAAGCTCGTCACCCGTGTTCGCATCCCCGGGTACGTTCTGGTTCGCATGGATCTGAACGAAGACAGCTGGTCTGTCGTTCGTCACACCCCTGGCGTCACCGGCTTCGTCGGTAACTCGCACAACCCCACTCCGCTCCGTTTCGAAGAAGCCTTCAACATGTTGAAGAGCCTTGTCGAGATCATCGAGGCACCGGCGGCGAAGGCCTCTGGCGCCAAGGGCGGCAAAGCTGTCTCGCGGGCCATTCCGGCCGAGATCGACTTCGAGGTCGGCGAGACCGTCACCATCAAAGACGGCTCGTTCGCAGGTCTGCCGGGTACCATCAGCGACATCAAGCCTGCCAGTGGCAAGCTCGTCGTTCTGGTTTCGCTGTTCGAGCGCGAGACCCCGGTCGAGCTGTCGTTCGACCAGGTCACGAAGCTCTGATCCCATGATCGCGCCGCCGCTCCTGCGGCGCGATGAATAAAACTTCATGCCACTGTGTTGGCATCGATAGCGTCCGGCTTCGGCGATTGAAGCTGGTTTACAAAAAAGAGGAAGAAAACAATGGCACCGAAAAAGAAGGTCACGGGTCTGATCAAGCTTCAGATCAAGGCCGGCGCCGCCAACCCCGCACCCCCCATCGGGCCTGCGCTGGGTCAGCACGGCGTTAACATCATGGAGTTCTGCAAGGCGTACAACGCTGCGACGGAAGACCAGCGCGGCAACGTCATTCCGGTTGAGATCACCGTGTACGAAGATCGTTCGTTCACGTTCATCCTGAAGACCCCGCCCGCAGCGGAGCTCATCAAGAAGGCAGCGGGAGTTGCCAAGGGTTCGGGTACGCCTCACACCGTCAAGGTTGCGAAGCTCACCAAAGCCCAGGTTCGCGAGATCGCTCAGATCAAGCTGTCCGACCTCAACGCCAACGATCTCGACGCTGCGTCGCTGATCATTGCCGGCACCGCCCGTTCCATGGGCATCACGGTCGAGGCGTAACTCTCGACTCGATCGGGTTCACCCCCGATCATCCGTTGGCCGCCGTCGGCGACCGACAGTGGGAGAGCCAGCCTGGCTCAACAACCACACTCTCCATCAGTTGAATTTAGGAGATTCACAATGGCACCCAAGTCAAAGGCATACCGGGCCGCCGCATCGAAAATCGATGAAGGCAAGCTCTACACCGCCGCCGAAGCCGTCGTTCTTGCAAAAGAGACCGGCTCGGCAAAGTTCGACAGCACCGTTGAGGTCGCCCTCAAGCTCGGTGTTGACCCCCGCAAGGCAGACCAGATGGTTCGCGGCACCGTGATTCTTCCCCACGGCACCGGCAAGACCGCCCGCGTCATCGTCTTCGCAACGGGCCCCGCGGCCGAGGCAGCAATCGCTGCCGGCGCCGACGAGGTCGGTGGCGACGAGCTGATCGAGAAGGTGGCCGCTGGCTACACCTCGTTCGACTCCGCCGTCTCGACTCCGGAGCTCATGGGTAAGGTCGGTCGTCTCGGAAAGGTACTCGGCCCGCGTGGCCTCATGCCCAACCCCAAGACCGGCACCGTCACCCCCGACGTGGCGAAGGCTGTCACCGAGATCAAGGGTGGAAAGATCGAATTCCGCGTCGACAAGCACTCCAACGTGCACTTCGTCGCCGGCAAGGTCAGCTTCACGCCCGACCAACTGCGCGAGAACGTCGGCGCTGCGCTCGACGAGATCGTTCGCCAGAAGCCGAGCTCCTCGAAGGGCCGCTACATCACCAAGGGCACCGTTTCGACGACCTTCGGTCCTGGCATCCCGGTCGATGTGAACGCACTGGCCTGAGCCAATTTGTTTTAGAAGCGGCACGCGCTTCTAAAACGTGAAGGGGTCCGCTTCGGCGGGCCCCTTCTTTCGTTTGAAGTCATCGCGGGAGCCGGATGGCGGGTGGGGCGGGTCGTAGGCTGGGTGGATGCCCGTTTCTTACCGCCAGGCCGGTTCTGATGATGCCGACCGTCTTGCCCTTGTTGCCGCCGCTACGTTTGCGCTTGCCTGCCCGCCGCACACGCCGGCTGCCGGAATCCAGCACTTCATTGTGACGAACCTCTCAGAGGAGGCGTTCACGGGGTATCTCGCCGACGACGCTCGAATGCTCTTCGTTGCCGAACTCGATGGACTGCCGGTCGGGTACACGATGGTCGTCATGGGTGAACCGGGCGACGCTGACGTTGCGGCGGCGCTGACCGTGCGTCCGACGGCGGAGCTGAGTAAGTGCTACGTAGTGTCAGGGCATCATGGCCTCGGCATTGCGGCAGAGCTGATGAAGGTGTCAGTCGAAGCGGCAGCGGCTCGCGGCGCATCCGGAATCTGGCTCGGCGTCAACAACGAGAACGCTCGGGCCAACCGCTTCTACGAGAAGAACGGCTTCGCGGTGGTCGGCTCCAAGACCTTTCTCGTCGGAACCTCGCTCGAAAACGACTTCGTGCGCGAGCGCCGCCTCTGACTCCTCTCCCTCTGACGGGGCGCGGGGTGCTGCGGGAGCGCGGCTAGATCTGGTCGGCCAGGCAGATGACGAGTTTGCCGCGGGTGTGGCCCTCTTCGATGCGGCGGTGGGCTTCGGCGGCATCGGCCAGATCGAAGACTTCGTCGACGTGCACGAGCACATCGCCCGAGTTGATCAGCCGGCTGATGACGGTGAGGGTGGAGGCGTCAGGGGAGACCTTGTAGGTGGTGGCGCGAAGACCGAGAGCATGGGCATCCGGAATCAGGGTCGGCCAGCTGCCGGTGGGCGCGTTCACGATGAGGCCGCCGGGGCGGAGTGTCTGAAGCGAGCGGGTGCCGGTGTCGTCGTGCACGTTTCCGATGAGGTCGATGACAACGTCGACGTTCGACACGGCGTCTTCGAACCGCGTCGAGGTGTAGTCGATGATCTCGGCCGCGCCGAGCTCACGCAGCCAGCTCGCGTTGCGTGGCGATGAGGTGGCGATGACATAGGCGCCGAAGTACGCCGCGAACTGCACGGCGAAGTGGCCCACCCCGCCGGCGGCTGCATGAATCAGGATGCGCTGGCCCTCGTGCGCCTTCGCCACGTCGACCACCATTCCCCAGGCGGTGAGGGCGGCGACCGGAACCGCTGCCGCCTCGATCAGCGACAGCCGACCGGGCTTCTTGCACACCTGAAGACTCGGAGCCGACACGTACTCGGCGTAGGAGCCCTGGCCGCGAGGGGCGCTCAGCATGCCGTACACCTCGTCACCCGGCTTCAGCGGGTGGCCTTCGTAGGGGCTCTCGATGACGATGCCGCTGAAGTCTTGCCCGACGATGTAGGGAAAGCTCGGGATGGCCGCGCTCACGCCGCGACCGGCGCGGGTCTTGGCGTCGAGAGGGTTCACTCCCGCGGCGGCGACTTTAACCAGAACCTCGGCATTGATGCGTTCGGGCAGTCGCACCGTGGAAACATGCAGAACCTCGGGCGACCCCGTGGCGTCGATGACGGCGGCCCGCATGCTGGTCGGGCGATCGATGGTTCCTGTGCTCTCCGCTTTCGGGTTCGACAAGTGACTCACTCCAGTCGTTTGCTGCGTCATCGGTAGCCTTCCTGGTGGTGGAATCAACCCCACAGGTGAATCGCGAGGTATCGAATGGGCGTAGCCCGTTAGGGGGCCCCACGACCTAAGTAAAGCGCGCTATTGATACAGAGATGTTACGAGGGTGTCACCTTGTTGCTAACAAACTTTCCTTGCTCAAGCTCGGTTTTTGTCGCGACAGCTGCAAATGGCGGTGCACCCCGAGTGGGGGGTGCACCGCCATTTGCCGATGGGTTGTTGTTGTGGTGTTTACTCTGGGGTCGGCCCTGATGTCGACGGCGGTTTCGGGCGTGATGCGGGTCGTGATTTCGACCTCGATCGAACGGTGACCAGCCCGGCACCGACGATCAACGCGGCAGCGGCCGCCAGGGGCCAATAGCTCAGGAGGTCGAGACCGGTGCTGGCCAGCTGGTGCCCTGAACTGATGCTGGTTGTTCCCAGCGAGTTGCTGCCGGTGCTGGCTGGGAGGGATGGCGAGCTACTGGGTACTCCAATGCCAGTACTGGTTCCAGTTCCCGAGCCAGGGTTGGGTGTGGCGGGCGGGGTCGTCGGCGGAGGCGTCGGTATTGAAGTGGAGGGGTTGACTTGGATGTTGTACTGCACGGCTGCCGGCGGGCGCTGCCCGTTTGTTGCCGTGACGGAAATACGCACGGGGTCGATGCTGTCGGGCGTGCCGGAGATCGTGGCAATGCCATCGAAGGTCAGCCACGATGGCAGGTTGCCCACGGTGAAGACGGGTGCTGGGGTTCCTTCGGCTGTGAATGTGAAGCTGTACGCGTCACCGACGCGAGCGGCCGGAGGGGCGGCCGAGGTGATGCGAGGCGGGAACGGCGCGGCGAGCGGGTCGGGGTCGATAAACCGAACGTCGTTCACATCGCCGGTCACGAAGAGGCGGTGCCCCACGGTGTCGAGCGCAAGGCCGCGCGGGTTCGAATCGGTTTCGAGCAACTCGAGGTTCGACCCCTGAGGATCTCTGCCGTCGAACTGGGCGAGGCGTAGACGAGTTCCCACGACGACGAAGACGTTATGGGTGAAGGGGTCGACGGTCACGCCCGTGGGTGCGGCGCCGAGAAGCAGTGTCGACACCGTGGGTACCGTGGCCGTGCTGTCGAAGTAGTTCACGCTGCCGTCGAACGAGTCGGTCACGAAGACGCGGCCGGTTCCCGGGTCGACGGCGATACCTCTCGCGTCAGGCAGTCCCGTGACCGTGGTGAGGGTAGGAACGGCCGCCGTCTCGTCGAATGAGATGACCGAGTCGGTTCCCGCCGTGACGTACACGGTGTGTGTTGCCGGGTCGACGGTGACATAGCGTGGAATTGCTGGCAGCGCGACAGTTCGGTAGGTGGGAGTGTCGAGCGAGCCGTCGAAGAGAGAGATGGTTCTGTTCAGTGTGGTGCTGACGATCACCGTGTGCGTTACTGAGTCGACCGCGATATCGGCGGGCTTCTGGTCGACCGAGACGGGGGTCGCTCCGGCGGTGAGCGCGTCTTCGCGAAGCATCGAGACACTGTTGTTGTCGCGAATCACGTACACCTTGTGATTCGATGAGTCGACGGCGATCGCACCGAGGTTCGTTCCGAGCCCAGAGATCGTTTGGCTCGTCTTCGAGCTGTCGTCTCCGTCGAACGTCGACAGCGTGTTGTCGCCCGAATTCACCGAGAAACCTACGCGCGAGACGGAGTCGAAGGCGACTCCCATGGGCATCGGCCCGACTGTGACGCCTGCGTAGGCCTCAGCCGCCCCGGCCGTCAGCAGCACGGCGGCCATGACAAGACCGACGGTACTGACGCCGGCGGCGGCGGAGCGTAAGGCGAGAGAAGTTCGACGAACTGACATTATGCGAGACTATCTCATGAGCGAGGTAACCTCAACTGATGTCTGACCGTTCGTCGGTGGTACCCCGGCCGTATCCCAGTACCTCAGCGGCGCTGCATCAGGGTCAGCAGCTGGTCGGCGAGCTGAACGAGCAGCGCGATCTCGTTCTCATCGCGGTCGACCCAGCGGCACTCGGGCTCGGCGGCGACGGGCACAAAGGCGCTGTGCTGCTCCCACACCACCAGCGTGCGCTCGGCCCCGAGTACGTACTGCTGCCACCAGACCTGGCGCAGGTAGTGGCGGGGAATCGACTTCCACGCCTTGTTGGTGGTCTTGATCTCGGCCAGCTCGGTGTCGCCAGTGGCCGTGACGGCGATGCCGTCGGGGGTGGCCAGGTGCAGCGGCCGACCGTGAGCGTGAAAGAGTGTGGTGCTCGGTGCGATGCCGTAGTGCCGCAGAACCCACGCTGCGATCTCGGGCTCGCGAATCTTGCCGTGGTCGGTGTAAGCGTTGCCACCGAAGTTGTTGCCATTGATCTTGTCGTACGCGGCGTTCTCGACCGACCGCTGCGTAGTGAGGCGAGCAGCGTCGGTGGCGGTCACGCCGCGACTGCGGGCGCGGATCCAGGCGACCCGGTCGGTCGAGTCGGCCACGATGCGCGAGAGGTGTGCGGGAGGCCGGGTAGAAGGCGCCTCGGCTACGGCCTGCTCTTCTTCCCACGGGAAGGTCAGAGTCAAGGCGGTGGTCACGGTTTCATTCTCCTCCGGTTTCGGTGACAGACTTGTACCAACACGTCTGTGAAACGACTCAACGAGGAGCATCATGCGCATTGCAGTAACCGGTGGATCAGGCAAGCTGGGCAGCACGGTGGTCAGCTACCTCCGTGACGCCGGCCACGAGGTGTTCAGCCTCGACCAGACGGGCGGCCGTGAATACGGCGAAGTGCGAGTGAACTTCACGAACTACGGCGAGACAGTGGATGCCCTGATGGGCGTCAACGACCGGTACGACTCTCTGGATGCCCTGGTGCACCTGGCCGCGATACCGGCGCCGAGCATCCTGAGTGATGTGGCGACGTTCGACAACAACATGCTCTCGACGTTCCACGTGTTGCAGGCGGCGAAACGGGCAGGCATCAAGAACATCGTGACGGCCTCGAGTGAGACCGTGCTCGGGTTGCCGTTCGACGTTTCGCCGCCCTACATCCCGGTGGACGAGGAGTACCCGGCCCGCCCCGAGAGCGTCTACTCGCTCACAAAAGTGCTCGAGGAACAGCTTGAGATCGAGCTGACCCGGTGGGATCCGGAGCTGAAGATCGTGGCGCTACGGTTCTCGAATGTCATGTATCCCGAGGACTACGTCGAATTCCCCAGCTTCGACGCAGACGCCCGCTCACGCAAATGGAATCTGTGGGGCTACATCGACTCCCGCGACGGCGCTCATGCAGTGCTGAAGGCACTCGAATGGCAGGGTAAGGGCTTCGAACGGTTCATCATCGCGGCAGCCGACACCGTCATGTCGCGCCCGAACGCCGAACTCATCGCCGAGGTCTTCCCCGACACGCCCGTGCGCGGCGAGCTCACCGACCACGAGACGCTGCTGTCGATCAGCAAGGCACGCCGCGTGCTCGGCTACGACCCGCAGCACTCCTGGCGCGACACCGTAACCCCCTAGACCTCGCGCACCTTGCCGGCCTTGATGTGCAGGCGCCGCCCGGCCCGCCGGGCCACGGCGGTGTCGTGCGTCACGATGATGAGCGTGAGGCCCTGCTCTCGCCAGAACCCTTCGAGCAGCTCCATGATCTCGTCGCGGGTCTCCTCGTCGAGGCTTCCGGTGGGCTCGTCGGCCAACAGCACCTCGGGGCGCTTGACGAGCGCACGGGCGATCGCAACACGCTGCTGCTGCCCGCCCGAGAGCTCGGCAGGCAGGTGCGTGAAGCGGTCGGAGAGCCCGACCGAGGCCAGGGCATCCCGAGCCCGTGTACGGCGTTCAGAGCCCGACACCCCGAGCGGTGCGAGTGCCGTCTCGACGTTCTCTTCGGCCGTCAGCGTGGGAATCAGGTTGAATCCCTGAAACACGAACCCGATCTCTTTCGCCCGAATCTCGGCCAGCTTGTGGTCGCCGAGCTTCGACAGCATCGAGGCACCCAGCGTCACGTCGCCGGAGGTGGGCCGGTCGAGCGCGCCGAGCATCTGCAGCAGTGTCGACTTGCCACCGCCGGTCGGGCCCTGAATGGCAACCATCTCGCCGTCTTGAATGGTGAGAGTCACATCGTCGAGCGCCGTCACCTTACGTTTGGTGGCGTTGTAGGTCTTGGTCACATTGGTCAGTTGGTACATGGATGATCTCCTCGAGGTCATTCGTCAGAAAAAGGTGTCTGGCAGGCGGTGGAGCCCAGGGCTAGCCCACCGAACGCAGCGCCTCAGCCGGGCGCAGCCGAGCGGCCCGCCACCCACCGAATGCGCCCGCGAGCAGTCCGCCGAGAATGGCGAGCCCCACAGCGATCAGAACGATCTCGATCGTGAACGGCGCGTGCAGCGTGACCGTCGTCGCGGCCTGCTGGGCAGCGGCACCGAAGCCGCCACCGCCCGCTGCGCGCTGACCGAAACCGCCGCCTTCGCCGCCGGGGGTCGTACCGCCACCGGCTGCCGCACCTGCGGCCCGTCGTGCCGCCCCACCCACGCCGCCGGCGGTCGAGGCAGACCCGCTCAGCGTCGGCGAGATGATGTTCACCACGACGATGCCGGCGATGCCGACTGCGATACCGATCACTCCACCGATGAGACCCTGCACCACAGATTCGCCGGCGACCTGGCCGACGATGCGCCGGTTGCTCCAGCCGATGGCTTTCAGTGTGCCGAATTCACGGGTACGCCGGGTGACGCCCGAGATGGTGAAGAGAATGGCGATGAGGAACGCCGCAGCCAGCACGAGGATCGAGAGCCAGGTACCGAGGTTCGAAACGAGCGTCGACGCGGTCGAGAGTGACCCGGAGACCGTCGCAGCGAGGTCGGCCTGCGTGTCGACCGTGGCCGTCGGCAGAGCCGCCTTGAGGGTGGTCTGCAGCTGGTCGACAGCGCTCGACGATGAGGCCTGAACGTAGATGTTGCTGATCTTGCCGGTGTTGGTCGAGAGAGTCTGCGCCACGTCGAGCGGGATGTAGACGTTTGCTGCCGTCGCCGAGTCGGAGCCAGACGAGCTCACGGTACCGACGATGGTGAAGGTCGTGCCGGCGATGGCGATGGTGCCGCCGGTGGCGAGTGAGGCCGAGGTGGCGTAGTTCGCGTCGAGCACAGCGTTGTCGGTTCCGGCATCGGCTGCACTCAGCAGGCGCCCGTCGGCGAGGGTGACGGCCGAGAGCGGGCCGACGGAGTCGCCAGAGGGGTCAAGGCCCAGCACACTGAAGCGGTTGAGGTTGAACGCACTGCCGCCGGCGCCGTCTGCGCCGCCCGTGGGTGCGGCGGTCGAAGGTGCGGCGCCGCCGGTGCGGGTACCGCCGGTTCCGGATGCTCCGGTGCCCCGTTGCGGAATCTGACCGCTGAACGTGACGTTCTCAAGTGACAGTGTTCCGGTGGCGGCCGCGACGCCGCTGACGGCCTGAACGGTCGCGAGCTGGGTGGCATCGAACACCGTCTGCGTGGGGGTACTCGTCAGGCGCGACTGACTGAGGTTCGTGGTGCCCCCGGTGCTCGCACCGTCACCGGAGCCGAAGGCGAAGCCCTGCTGGCCGCCACCGGTCGCGCCGGCCGTGGGCGGGGTGGCGGCTTGGCTGATGGTGATGTCTGTGCCGACGCCATACACCGACTGCAGAACGGAGGCCTGAGCGTTCTGCACTCCGGCAGAGAACGAATTGACCAGAATGACGAGGCCAATGGCCAGCGCCATTCCTATGGAGATGATGATCGTCTGCTTGCGCCGATTCAGAAGCTCTCGCCGCAGATACGTACCGAACAAGGGAGGCTCCTTCGAAGCTGTGAATAGTAGTGAACGGCGTCACGCTAGAAGCGATGCTTATCGGGAGCCAGAGAAATTCCTATGAATCAGCTGAGCCTGAAGGATTACTCACCCGCGCGCACAGCCGAACTCACAGGTGCGACCTAGGGGGCTCATAGACTGGTCATAGAAACATTCGGATACTTGGGGGTGTGACCATAGACAATTCGAGGCTCCCTTCCAGTTCGACCGCTGCCCGCCCGCGCCTCTCCCGCGCCGACGGTTCACCGGTTCGCGCACTCGTCGTCGACGACGAGCCCACCCTCACCGACCTGCTCTCAATGGCACTGCGCTACGAGGGCTGGGAGGTGAAGACGGCCAGCGAGGGCCGCACGGCCGTCACCCTCGCCCGCGAGTTTCGCCCCGACGTCATCGTTCTCGACGTGATGCTGCCCGACATCGATGGTCTGCAGGTTCTGTCGAGGGTTCGCGCCGACGGCCAGGAGACACCGGTTCTCTTTCTCACCGCCAAAGACGCGCTCGACGACCGCATCGCCGGGCTCACGGCGGGCGGCGACGACTACGTCACCAAGCCGTTCAGCCTCGAAGAGCTGGTGGCGCGCCTGCGGGGCCTGCTTCGGCGCTCCACGGTTCTCGTCACCGACGCGGTCGACCCCGAGGTTGTCGTGGGAGACCTTGTTCTGAACGAAGACAGCCACGAAGTGCACCGCGGCGACGACTCCATCGAGCTGACCGCCACCGAATTCGAGCTGCTGCGATTTCTCATGCGCAACCCCCGCCGGGTGCTCAGCAAGGCCCAGATCCTCGACCGTGTGTGGAGCTACGACTTCGGCGGCCGTTCGAGCGTGGTTGAGATCTACATCTCGTACCTCCGCAAGAAGATCGACGCCGGGCGCGCGCCCATGATCCACACGGTTCGCGGTGCCGGCTACATGCTGAAGACCGCCCCGTGACCCTTCGCCGCCGCCTCATTCTCAGCGTCGCCGTACTGATCGCTCTGCTCGGCCTCACCATCGGCCTTGTCAGTACTCTTGCGCTGAACGGTGTGCTGGTGAGCCGGCTGGATGCCCAGCTTCCCGGTAGCCGTGCCCAGAGCGGCTCGACCAGCGTTCCCCCTCCGGGCACGTACAGCCTTCAGCTGCGGGGCGGCGACGCCACCACCTTTCTCGACCGCCAGCCCACGGGCACTGTGGGTGCCATCATCTCGGGCGGTCAACTCATCTACTCCGGGGCGGTCGTGGCCAATACCGACACCTCCTCGCTGACCAACGAGATCGCCGCTCTCTCGGCCAGCCAGGCCGGTCAACTGCAGGCGCTGCCCACCGGCAAGGCGCCCGTGACCGTCGACCTCGGCGGGTCGCTCGGCCAGTACCGCGTCGTCTCGCTGGTGACCACGAGCGGTGACACTGCCGTCATTGGCCTTTCGCTCGCCTCGGTGCAGAACACCGTGGGCCAGCAGATCATCGTCACGCTGATTGTCACGGTGCTGGGGCTGATTGTGGCCGTGTTCATCGGTGGTCTGATCATCCGGTACTCGCTGCGGCCCCTGCAGCGAGTGGCCGACACGGCCGAACACGTGGCAGAACTACCGCTCGATCGCGGTGAGGTGGCGCTCGCAGTGCGGGTGCCCGAGAGCGACACCAACCCCAACACAGAGGTGGGGCGGGTCGGATCTGCGCTCAATCGCATGCTGGAGCACGTCGCATCGGCGCTCACGTCGCGCCAGCAGAGCGAAGACAAGGTGCGCCAGTTCGTCGCCGATGCCAGCCACGAACTGCGCACTCCGCTGGCCTCGATTCGCGGCTACGCCGAACTCACCCGCCGGCAAGACCATCAGCTGCCCGACGACGTGACCCACTCGCTCACCCGCATCGAGTCGGAGGCCAAGCGCATGACCTCGCTGGTCGAAGACCTGCTGCTGCTGGCCCGGCTCGACTCCCGGCCCGATGTCGCGCACGACACCGTCGACCTCACACTCACGCTGGTCGACGCCGTCAGTGACGCCCACGCCGCCGGCCGCGACCACGACTGGATTCTCGACCTGCCGGAAGAGCCGATCGAGATCGAGGGTGACGGCCCCCGGCTGTACCAGATCACCACGAACCTGTTGGCGAACGCCCGACTGCACACGCCTCCGGGCACGCATGTGACAGCCGGTCTGGCCGAAGAAGTCGTCGACGGGGTGACGTACGCCGTCATCAGCGTGACCGATGACGGGCCCGGAATCGACGCAGAGATTCTGCCGACCCTGTTCGAGCGGTTCGTGCGCGGTGACGTGTCGCGCTCGCGGCACGCCGGCAGCACGGGCCTCGGGCTCGCCATCGTGTACGCCGTGGCTGAAGCACACGGCGGAACCGTGACGGTCGAAAGCGTGCCGGGCAACACCGTCTTCCGGGTGCTGCTGCCCGTCGTGTGGCGCGGCGCGGCGGCGTGACCGCGGCGAATAAATCGGGCGCATCGGGGGTTGCACAAGACATGGTCACAGACGTTCAGCACACCCCGACCCAGCTCGCCGCCTTTCGCGAGGCCCGCCGCCGTTACGTCACGAGCCCGCAGGGCAACCTCTCTCTCGTGAACACCGAGTGGATCACCGGAGACCCCGCCACCGGCCAGACCTCGTACGGTGTCGCGGGCACCTGGTTTCCGCTGCCGGCAGGCGAGTCGGGCCTGCGACTCGAAGCCGCCGCGGCCGATGGCCTGAGTGTCGACGGAGTGCCCGTCGACGGCAGCGTGGTTGTGCGGGGCAAAGACTCCGACCGGCCCTCCGAGGTTCGGTTCGGCGACACCGTCACGGGGTACGTCGTCGCCAGCGAAGAGGGCACCTATGCCCTGCGGGTGTGGGATGCCCGCTCTGACGCCAACCGCGACTTCGGCCGTATCGACGCCTTCGACTTCGACCCCTCGTGGGTGGTCGAGGCGCAGTTCACTCCCATTCAGGGTGGCCGCGCCATCGGAATCGAGCACCTCAAAGACGGCGGCAAGACCCGCGAGCGCGTCGTGCCCGCCGAGATCACCTTCACGAAAGACGGAGCCGACGTGAGCCTGGCGGCCTTTCAGGATGACGGTGGCCTGCTGCTGGTCTTCTCCGACGCCACCAGCGGCGACTCCACCTACGGGGTTGGCCGCTTCATGCGGGTCGTACCCGACGCCGACGGCACCATCACGCTCGACTTCAACCGCGCCTATCTGCCCCCGTGCGCTTTCTCGTATCACTTCAATTGCCCCATGCCGCCCGCGCAGAACCGCCTCTCGTTCGCTGTAGAGGCCGGGGAGAAGAACGTGCTCAATGCGCAGGGCGCACTGCTGCACTGAGATTCACGACAGAATAGGCGGTGTGAGTTTTTCTCCGAACGACATCGCCCGGCCCATTCTGAGTCAGCAGTGGCGCAACGTGACGTTTCTACACTGGCGCATCGACACGGCCGACGCGGCGTCGCTCATGCCGCCCGGTGTGGTGCCCGACGAGTTCGACGGCAGTTCGTGGGTGGGGCTCATCCCGTTCACGCTCCGCAACACCCGGTTCGGGCCCTCTCCCGCTCTGCCGTTCTACGGAACCTTCCATGAGACCAACGTGCGCCTCTACGCCCGCGACGCCGAAGGGCGAAAGGGTGTCGTCTTTCTCTCGCTCGAAGCCGAACGCCTCGCTGCGGTGGCCGCGGCCAGGGCGGCGTTCGCCCTGCCCTATATCTGGTCGCACATGCGGGTGCGAAGAACCGCGGGCACGCTGGTCTACACCTCCCGCAGGCACTCGAGCCCGCGCGGTTCGGTCGACTCGGCGATTTCGGTGCGCCCCGGCGAACGCATCGAGCATCCGGATGCCCTGGCCGACTTTCTCACGGCACGCTGGGCCCTGTTCAGCCGCCAGTTCGGCCGCACCGTCTACATGCCGAACAAGCACCAGCCGTGGCCGCTTCAGAAGGCAGAACTGCTCGACTTCTCTGACACACTGCTCTCGCGGGCCGGCCTGCCGGGCGTCGCCAACCGCCCGCCTGACTCGATTCTGTTCTCGCCGGGTGTCGACACTGTGTTCGGTTCTCCGCAGAAGTTGCACCTGCCCCAGTAATCGGTTACTGTGAATGAAGCCAAAGACCGCTGGTTATCGTTGTGCCTGAATCTGTTTCGATGGGTTCGGGTGTGATGGTCGAAGTTTCGCTCTAGCGAAAGCCCGCGCAGGTGTTCGAAGCCTTGCGTTTTTCTCAAGCTCCGCACTCCTGTGTGGAGCTTTTTTTAGTTGCGTCTCTGGGGCTGCCAGCACAACTTATCCAAGGAGCGCCATGGCGAACAAAGAAGCCACGGTAGCCGAGCTCTCGAACCTGTTCGAAACCTCGACTGCTGTACTGCTTACTGAGTACCGCGGTCTCACTGTGTCGCAGCTGACAAGCTTGCGTCGTTCCATCAGTGAGCACGCCACGTACGCCGTGGTAAAGAACACGCTGACCAAAATTGCGGCAAACCAGGCTGGTATTTCGTCATTCGACGAAGAGCTGGTCGGCCCGTCTGCACTCGCATTCGTTCACGGTGACCCCGTGGCCGTTGCAAAGGCCCTGCGCGACTTTGCCAAGGCAAACCCTCTTCTGACGGTGAAGGGCGGTTACTTTGACGGTAAGCCGCTGACCGCCGAAGAGGTAAACAAGCTCGCCGACCTCGAAAGCCGGGAGGTGTTGCTGGCGAAGTTCGCCGGTGCCGCCAAGGCCTCGCTGTTCGGTGTCGCATACCTGTTCAACGCACCGCTCTCGAAGGCTGTTCGCACCGTCGAAGCACTGCGTGAAAAGCAAACCCAAGAAGGAGATAAATAATGGCAAAGCTGTCACAAGACGAGCTCATTGAAGCATTCAAGGAGCTCACGCTCATCGAGCTCAGCGAGTTCGTGAAGAAGTTCGAAGAGGTCTTCGAGGTCACCGCTGCGGCTCCCGTCGCCGCTGCCGGTGCCGCTGGCCCCGCCGCTCCCGTCGAAGAGGTCGAAGAGAAGACGTCGTTCGACGTCATCCTCGAGGCCGCTGGCGAGAAGAAGATCCAGGTCATCAAGGAGGTGCGTTCGATCACCAGCCTCGGCCTCGGTGAGGCGAAGGCACTCGTCGATGGAGCCCCGAAGCCCGTTCTCGAAGGCGTCAACAAGGAAGCTGCCGACAAGGCAGCCGCTCAGCTTCAGGAAGCCGGCGCGACGGTTACCATCAAGTAATCTCGTTCCACTTGGAAGAGGTGCCCTTCGCATTCGTGCGGCGGGCACCTCTTTTTTGTGCTCTGGTGTTTTTCAGTACAAAGGTGTGAGCATCACTCGTTAATCGAGTAAGATTCAGTTTTGGCGGTTCAACAGAGCCGCCGTAGCTCGATGAGGAGTCACACAGTGCACGTATCAAAAATGTTCGTCGGCGTCGCCGGCATCGCCATCGTGGGGGCCGCGCTGACCGGATGCACGGCGGGTTCGACCACGGGTTCGATTACGGGTGGCGCCAGCAGCGACGCCACCCTGTCGTCGCGCGGGCCCATCACGTATGTACAGGGCAAAGACAACAACAACGTCGTGCGCCCGCTGATCGACAAGTGGAATGCAGCGCATCCCGACCAGGTGGTCACGTTCAAAGAGCAGAGCGACCAGGCCGACCAGCAACACGACGACCTCGTGCAGCACTTCCAGGCCAAAGACCAGAACTACGACGTCGTCGACGTCGATGTCGTGTGGACGGCCGAGTTCGCCGCCAAAGGCTGGCTGCAGCCGCTCACCGACACCATGGCCATCGACACGTCGGGGCTCATGAAGCCCACCGTGGTGAGCGCCACCTACAACAAGACCCTGTTCGCGGCCCCGCAGACCTCCGACGGCGGCATGCTGTACTACCGCAAAGACCTCGTGCCCACCCCGCCGAAGACGTGGGACGAGATGATGAAAGACTGCGACATCGCCAAGACCGCGGGCATCGACTGCTACGCCGGCCAGTTCGCCGACTACGAGGGCCTCACGGTGAACGTGTCTGAGGCCATCAACACCGCCGGTGGCTCGATCGTCGCCGCCGACGGAAAGACGCCCACGCTCAACACGCCGCAGGCAAAAGCCGGCCTCACGAAGCTGGTCGCGGCGTATGCGAACGGCAACATTCCGAAAGACGCCATCACGTATCAAGAAGAGCAGGGTCGAACCGCGTTCGAGGCGGGCAAACTGCTCTTCATGCGCAACTGGCCCTACGTCTACAGCCTCGCCTCGACCGACGGCAGCTCGACGGTGAAGAGCACGTTCGGGGTCGCCCCGCTGCCCGGCGACACCGGTACCGGCGCTTCGACGCTCGGCGGCCACAACGCCGCCATCAGCGTGTACTCGCAGCACAAGGCCACGGCGCACGACTTCCTCACCTTCCTCGAGAGCGCAGAGACGCAGAAGTTCTTCGTGACGCAGGCGTCGAATGCCCCGGTGTTGAGTTCGGTCTACGACGATGCGAGCCTGCAGGCTCAGTTTCCCTACCTCGCCACGCTCAAGACGTCGATCGACAGCGCGGTACCGCGCCCGGTGACGCCGTTCTACCCCGCCGTGACGAAGGCTGTCGAGACGAACGCCTATGCGGCGATCAAGGGTGACAAGACTGTCGACCAGGCGCTGGCCGACATGCAGACGGCCATCGAGACGGCCAGCTCGGGCAACTAGCCGAGCAGAGCAGGGTGGGGTTGGGGCGTTGTGGTGGCGCCCCCACCCTGTCTCTTATACACATCT
>NZ_JASJXO010000062.1:0-23018 GCF_035018625.1 Subtercola sp. RTI3
CGGTTTAGCCTGTTCCGGTTTCGCTCGCCACTACTCACGGAATCACATGTTGTTTTCTCTTCCTGAGGGTACTGAGATGTTTCACTTCCCCTCGTTCCCTCTACCCGCCCTATATATTCAAGCGGGAGTCACCAGGTCACCTCACGGGCCTGGCGGGGTTTCCCCATTCGGAGACCCTCGGATCACAGCTCTATTATCAGCTCCCCGAGGCTTATCGCAGATTTATACGTCCTTCTTCGGCTCCAGATGCCAAGGCATTCACCGTTTGCTCTTAAAAACTTCATACAACAAAATCACACAACAAAGACCAATGTATGCCTGAAATAAATCAGGCGAACATTGATTATCAGTCCACAAACAGACCCCCAAGGGAGCCAAAATTTGCGACTGAAGATGCTCGCGTCCACTGTGTAGTTCTCAAAATACGGGCGGTACCCCACACAACCAAAGACCCAAAAGCCCCTGACCGAAATAAGGTCCAAAACAAGTTACAGCCAACCCCCACACCCCCACAGACCAAAAACCCGTGACGACGAAGAAGCTGCCCGGTCCCTCAGGACCCAACAGCGTGCACAACACGGCCACACCAAACCCTCTCTTCCAAACCAGCCCCGAAGAACCCGTCGTACTGACAGAACCTGATGCACTACGCGAATGTCAAATGTTCCACCCATGAGCGCCACCAACACCTAACTGGCGTTGAAATGACTGTCCATCCGACCCCGCTGTATACAGACGAGAGATGAAACGTGCTCCTTAGAAAGGAGGTGATCCAGCCGCACCTTCCGGTACGGCTACCTTGTTACGACTTAGTCCTAATCACCGATCCCACCTTCGACAGCTCCCTCCCACAAGGGGTTGGGCCACCGGCTTCGGGTGTTACCGACTTTCATGACTTGACGGGCGGTGTGTACAAGGCCCGGGAACGTATTCACCGCAGCGTTGCTGATCTGCGATTACTAGCGACTCCGACTTCATGAGGTCGAGTTGCAGACCTCAATCCGAACTGAGACCGGCTTTTTGGGATTCGCTCCACCTTACGGTATTGCAGCCCTTTGTACCGGCCATTGTAGCATGCGTGAAGCCCAAGACATAAGGGGCATGATGATTTGACGTCATCCCCACCTTCCTCCGAGTTGACCCCGGCAGTCTCCTATGAGTTCCCACCATAACGTGCTGGCAACATAGAACGAGGGTTGCGCTCGTTGCGGGACTTAACCCAACATCTCACGACACGAGCTGACGACAACCATGCACCACCTGTATACCGACCTTGCGGGGCCCACATTTCTGTGGCTTTCCGGTATATGTCAAGCCTTGGTAAGGTTCTTCGCGTTGCATCGAATTAATCCGCATGCTCCGCCGCTTGTGCGGGCCCCCGTCAATTCCTTTGAGTTTTAGCCTTGCGGCCGTACTCCCCAGGCGGGGAACTTAATGCGTTAGCTGCGACACAGAAACCGTGGAATGGCCCCTACATCTAGTTCCCAACGTTTACGGCATGGACTACCAGGGTATCTAATCCTGTTCGCTCCCCATGCTTTCGCTCCTCAGCGTCAGTTACGGCCCAGAGATCTGCCTTCGCCATCGGTGTTCCTCCTGATATCTGCGCATTCCACCGCTACACCAGGAATTCCAATCTCCCCTACCGCACTCTAGTCTGCCCGTACCCACTGCAGGCTGGAGGTTGAGCCTCCAGTTTTCACAGCAGACGCGACAAACCGCCTACGAGCTCTTTACGCCCAATAATTCCGGACAACGCTTGCACCCTACGTATTACCGCGGCTGCTGGCACGTAGTTAGCCGGTGCTTTTTCTGCAAGTACCGTCAAACCGAAGTTCTTCTTCCTTACTAAAAGAGGTTTACAACCCGAAGGCCGTCATCCCTCACGCGGCGTTGCTGCATCAGGCTTTCGCCCATTGTGCAATATTCCCCACTGCTGCCTCCCGTAGGAGTCTGGGCCGTGTCTCAGTCCCAGTGTGGCCGGTCACCCTCTCAGGCCGGCTACCCGTCGTAGGCTTGGTGAGCCATTACCTCACCAACAACCTGATAGGCCGCGAGTCCATCCTTGACCAAAAAATCTTTCCACCCCCAGGAGATGCCTCCGAAGGTCATATCCGGTATTAGACGTCGTTTCCAACGCTTATCCCAGAGTCAAGGGCAGGTTACTCACGTGTTACTCACCCGTTCGCCACTAATCCGCTAAGCAAGCTCAGCATCATCGTTCGACTTGCATGTGTTAAGCACGCCGCCAGCGTTCGTCCTGAGCCAGGATCAAACTCTCCGTAAATGCTTACGCGCCACACCAACAACGGGAATCGAAGCCGGCATGACAAGTTTGATGCTGACAGAACAAATCATTACTGACTTGCTTGTCCGTGAAACACCCCAAAAAGATGCCCCACTAATTGTTTTTCCCAAAGGAACCCGAACACCAAAAAAGGTGCCACGGGGATTTGGCATTTGACAATGTGCACGCTGTTGAGTTCTCAAAGATCGGACGCACCCACACCAGAAACCCAGTCACAACAACCAGACCCGACACGAGGCAACTTCACAACCATAAACCATCGCCCACCACACAAAGCCCAAACACAACAAACACCAAACGGCATCCGCGGTTTTCTTCACATGGGAAACGGCCCCACTTGAGGCCAGAAAACAGAACCGCTTTCCGAACCTTTGGGGTGACAAGAAGAAACATTACGGGTATGTTTCGTGGCTGGCAAATAGACCGCTACACCCGGGCGTGTCGCCCCGGAAACGCGGGGAACTAGACGACGACAGCGCCCGCGAGGGTTTTCTTGCCGCGACGCAGAACCACGACGCCACCGGTAAGGGCAACGTCACCTGCGGTGAGCTGGTCGTTGTCGATCTTCACGTTGTTGGCATAGAGGCCGCCTTGGGCGAGGGCACGCCGAGCCTCGCTGATCGTTGCGACGAGTTTGGTGTCGACAACGAGCTGCAGCAGTAGAGCATCCGGAGTCGTCTCGACGGTCGGGAGTTCGGCTAGAGCCTGGCGAAGAGCCTGCTCGGGGAGATCGGCGAGATCGCCCTGCCCGAAGAGTGCCGCGGCGGCGGCGATGGCGGCGTCGGTAGCGTCGGTTCCGTGAACGAGGGAGGTGACCTCGTAGGCGAGGGTGCGCTGCGCTTCGCGCCGGAACGGTTCGGTCGCAACGGCCTCCGCGAGCCGGTTCAGCTCGTCGCGAGTCAGGAACGTGAAGATCTTCAACCGTTCGAGGGCATCGGCATCGTCAGTGTTGAGCCAGAACTGGTAGAACGCGTACGGACTGGTGAGGGCGGGGTCGAGCCAGATGGCGTTGCCCTCGCTCTTACCGAACTTGGTGCCGTCGGAGTTCGTGATGAGGGGCGTGCCGATGGCGTGCACGCTCTGTTGCTCTGCGCGACGGATGAGGTCGGTGCCGCTGGTGAGGTTGCCCCACTGGTCGCTGCCACCCGTCTGCAGGCGGCAGTCGTAGGTGCGGTAGAGCTCGAGGTAGTCGAGGCCCTGCAGAATCTGGTAGCTGAACTCGGTGTAGCTGATGCCGGCGTCGGAGTTGAGACGGGCGCTCACCGCGTCTTTCTTCAGCATGGTGCCCACGCGAAAGTACTTGCCGATGTCGCGGAGGAAGTCGATGGCGCTGAGCGGGGCCGTCCAGTCGAGGTTGTTCACGAGCCGTGCTCTGCTGTCACCTTCGAAACTCAGAAACCTCGACACCTGAGCTTGCAGGTACCCAACCCATTCGGCGACGGTGTCGCGCGCGGTCAACGTGCGTTCGGCGGTCGGGCGTGGGTCTCCGATGAGACCGGTCGAGCCGCCCACGAGTGCCAACGGCTTGTGCCCGGCGAGTTGAAGGCGGCGCATAACGAGGATCTGCACAAGATTGCCGAGGTGAAGACTCGGGGCCGTCGGGTCGAACCCGCAGTAGAAGGTGATGGGCGCGCCGTCGAGCAGCGTCTTCAGCTCGGCTTCGTCTGTCGAGACGTGCACCAGGCCGCGCCACTTCAGCTCATCCCACACAGAGGAGAACGACGGGTCATTTTTCTGGGTAGACAGAGCTACCAACACTGGCTGAGGCACGGTTCACAGAGTACCAGTGGCACGCGTGATCAGTTATGATTAATTCTCAACTATGACTAAGGCTGAGCCGCGATGAAACAACACCACCCGTATGCCGTCATTCCCGTGGGGCTGGTCGGGGTGTTGACCGAGGGCGAGAACGAGGGCCAGAACGTGCTGGTGCTCGACGATCAGGAGGTGAGCGGTGGGTTTCTGGTGGAGCAGTGGGGTGGGCAGTGGGGTGGGCAGTCAGGCGGCCGGTCAGGTGGGCGCCGCACGACGTGGCTGTGCTGCCGGGCGCGTCTCGCCGAGTTCTTCGAGCG
The DNA here is from genome assembly GCF_035018625.1 of Subtercola sp. RTI3. Taxonomy (NCBI): domain Bacteria; kingdom Bacillati; phylum Actinomycetota; class Actinomycetes; order Micrococcales; family Microbacteriaceae; genus Subtercola; species Subtercola sp. RTI3. Next base: position 4,381 of record NZ_JASJXO010000062.1, read on the forward strand.
CGACGAATTCGATTCGCTCGAGTGGGAGACCTGACCCGACATCGAATGGGCGGAGAGCTATGCCGTCGGGGTGAAGGGGGCGAGCTTGGGGTGACGTTTGTAGGGCGAGACGGTGAGGTCGGAGGGGATGAAGAAGCGCCAGGGGTACGCGGGGGTGCCGCCCAGGCCGCCGAGACCCGTGCGGGCAGACGTCTCGAAGCGCGAGGGGTGGTCGGGCATCCGGAGACCGTATGGGGAAGCGAGAAGGGAGGCTCCCCCATCGGAGAGCGGGATGCCGAGGGCGCGGGTGAGGCGAGCGGGGCCGCGGGCGAGGTCACGAAGAGGTATCGCGTGGCCGCGGCGCTCGCGCGCGAGATCGAGGCCGTCGACGATCTCGCCGGCGCGGATCAGAACACCGCTCGCGATGCCGGCTGGCGAGCAGACGATGTTGGCGCAGGTGTGCATGCCGTAGGTGAAGTACGTGTAGAGGTGCAGGGGTTCGCCGAACATGACCGAGTTGGCGCGCGTCTGGCCGCGAAAGGAGTGTGAGCCCGGATCGGCGCCCACGCCGAGGTACGCCTCGACCTCGGTGATGCGGAGGGTCGTGGTGCCCTCAGCTGAGGTACGACTGAGCAGCGCTCCGAGCAGAAGGGGCGCCACCTCGACGGCGGGCCGGAGGAACAGGTCGGGGTCGGGAATCGAGGTGCCCGGCACCACTTCGGCAGACGCCATAGGGTCAGAAGAGCTTGATGCCCAGCGAGATGCAGACGATGACAGCCGCGACGAGAATGGCGACGAGAACGCTGGCGAGGGTCCAGAACATCCACGGCTTCAGCGGCTTGCGCCACCAGGGTGTCTTGTAGAGCGGGTGGTTTCGAATGTCTTGGTCGACTTTGGGCTTCTTGCCGCCCGATGTCTCGGGGCCGAGGCCGTCGGGCGAGCCGGAGCTGCTGCTGAGTGTCATGCTGTCGCCTTCGGGTGGTAGAGGAGGGGTTCATCGAGTGTGGGTGCGCCATCGGCAGCTGTGCCGGCCCCGGCACCGGCCACTGACTTCTGCAGGACGCGCACTTGGGCAGTGAGCGACGCGAGCTGTTCGGCAACACGCACACCGGCCGTGCCGCCGATGCCGTTGCGGCTCGCGATCGAGCCGGTGACGGTGACCACGTCGCGAACGGCGGGAGTGAGATGCACCGACACCGTTGTGAGCTGTTCGTCGGTGGGTTCGTGCAGTTCGAGCCCGTTCTGCTCACAGAACCGCACCAGATCTCCGCTGATCTCGTGCGCGTCACGGAAGGGCACGCCCTGCCTGACAAGCCATTCGGCCACGTCGGTCGCGAGCGAGAACCCCTGCGGTGCAAGCTCGGCCAGCCGGTCGGTGTTGAAGGTGAGCGACGCGACCATGCCGGTGAAAGCGGGCAGCAGCACCTCGAGTTGCTCGACCGAGTCGAAAACGGGCTCTTTGTCTTCCTGCAGATCACGGTTGTACGCCAGCGGCAGGCCCTTGAGGGTGGCGAGCAGGCCGGCGAGGTTGCCGATGAGGCGCCCCGACTTGCCCCGCGCCAACTCGGCGATGTCGGGGTTCTTTTTCTGCGGCATGATCGACGAGCCGGTGGAGTAGCCGTCGTGCAGCTTCACGAAGCCGAACTCGCGGGTGGCCCACACAATGATCTCCTCGGCGAAGCGCGAGAGATTGATGCCGATGAGGCTGGTGATGAAGGCGAACTCGGCGACCACGTCGCGACTCGCGGTGGCATCGATGGAGTTCAGCATGGGGCCGGCGGTGAGGCCGAGCTCTGACGCCACGAGAGCGGGGTCGAGGCCGAGCGAACTACCGGCCAGCGCGCCTGCACCGTAGGGCGAGGCGGATGCCCGGGCACTCCAGTCGCGCAGGCGTTCGAGATCGCGAACCAGCGGCCAGGCGTGCGCGAGCAGGTGGTGCGAGAGAAGCACCGGCTGCGCGTGCTGCAGGTGCGTGCGGCCCGGCATGGGGGCATCCGGATGCGCCGCGGCCTGCGAGGCGATGGCGTCGATGAGCTGAACGACGAGGTGGCCGAGCTCGCGGCCGTGGTCGAGGAGGTACAGCCGGATGAGCGTGGCGATCTGGTCGTTGCGGCTGCGACCCGCGCGCAGTTTGCCACCGAGCTCGGCGCCAGCTTCGGCGATGAGACCGCGTTCGAGGGCCGAGTGCACGTCTTCGTCGGATTCTGCCGCCGTGAAGTCGCCCACTTCGATCGACGCGGCCAGGCGGTCGAGCGCCGCTGTCATAGCCCCCAGCTCGTCGGGCGTCAGGTAGCCGGCCGCCGCCAACGCCTTGGCGTGCGCGCGGGAGCCGCTGATATCGTAGGGCCAGAGCTGCCAGTCGAAGTGGGTCGACTTGCTGAGGGCCAGCAGTTCTGGTGAGGGCCCGCTGGCGAACCGCCCACCCCAGAGGGCGCCCGCTTCACTCGCTCGATTGTCTGCCACGCTGTGCCTCGTGTGTTTCTTCAGTTGATGCAGTTACAGAGAAGTCGTGCCGCGAACCGGCGGGCCTGAAGACCCGTGGGTCTGTTGGCGGCGAAGTCGCGGCGTGGGTCTGAGTTTAGCGCCGCGACCCCGTGGGCCAGGAAGCACGCACGCCGCCGCCGCTCGTGTTGGCGCTGCCGCCAGCGCTACTGCTGGCGCAGGAGCCAGACGAGCAGCGCCTTCTGCGCGTGCAGGCGGTTCTCCGCCTCATCCCACACCACGCTCTGCGGGCCGTCGATGACGTCGGCCGCCACCTCGTACCCGCGGTCGGCCGGCAGGCAGTGCAGAAAGAGCGCATCGCTTTTGGCGTGCGCCATGAGTGCCTGGTCGACCTGGTAGCCACCGAACGTCTTCACGCGGGCGGCCTTCTCGTCTTCTTTGCCCATCGAAACCCAGGTGTCGGTGACCACGATGTCGGCGCCGGTGACGGCTTCGACGGGGTCGATGTAGGTGGCGGCCGAACCTCCGGTTGCCGCGGCGATGGCCTGGGCATCCTGAACCACGGTGGGGTCGGGTGAGTAGTCGACGGGCGCGGCGATGCGCACGTGCATGCCGGCCGTGGCGCAGGCGAGCAGGTACGACTGGCCCATGTTGCTGGCGCCGTCACCGAGGAACGTCACGGTGAGCCCGGCGAGTTCGCCCCGATGCTCACGGATGGTGAGCAGGTCGGCGAGGAGCTGGCAGGGGTGGAACTCGTCAGAGAGCGCATTGACGACCGGAACCGTCGTGCCCCGGGCCATGTCTTCGAGGCCGGCCTGAGCGTAGGTGCGCCACACGATAGCCGCGACCTGGCGTTCGAGAACCCTCGCGGTGTCGGTGGCCGTCTCTTTGCCACTCAATTGACTGTTCGCTGTGCTGATGATGAGGGGGCTGCCCCCCAGATCGGCGATGCCGACGGCGAACGAGACGCGGGTGCGGGTCGACGACTTGTCAAAGATGACGGCGACCGTCTGCGGGCCGGCAAGCGGCTTCTCGCTGAATCGGTCACGCTTCAGCACTGCCGCCAGGTCGAGAATCTCGGCCTGTTCGGCGGGTGAGAGGTCGTCGTCGCGCAGAAAGTGGCGGGTCATCGGGAGCCTTCGGGTCGGGCGGGCAGAAAGGGGCGGGCAGAAAGGGGCGGCCAGAGCGGGTCGGGCAGATCGGGTCAGACAGAAAGAACCAGAGTAGCGGTACCGCTACACCAGCGCGGGCATCGCGGCCAGGGCTCTGCTGAAGCGGGTGATGAAGGCATCCACTTCGAGGTCGCGGATGATCAGCGGCGGGGCCATGCGAATGGTCGACTCGTTGGCGGCGTTGATGATGAGTCCAGCATCCATTGCGGCTGCCACCAGCTGGTTCGCCACCGGCTCGGCCAGGCCGATGCCAATGAGCAGGCCCTGCCCGCGCAACTCGGTGATGAGAGGCGAGTTCAGGGCGGCGATGCGTTCGCGCAGCTGCACGCCGCGGCGCTCGGCGTTGCCGACGAGGTCGACCTCTTCGATGTAGGCGAGCACGGCATTGGCCGCTGCGGTGGCGAGCGGGTTTCCGCCGAACGTGCTGCCGTGCATTCCGCGCTGGTAGAGCTCGGATGCCCAACCGAAGGTGACCAGGGCGCCGATGGGCACTCCCCCGGCCATGCCCTTTGCGATGGTGACGGCATCGGGTTTGATACCGGCGTGCTCGTAGGCGAACCAGCGACCGGTGCGGCCGACACCCGTCTGAATCTCGTCGACGATGAGCAGCACGTGGTGCTTCTCGGTGAGCTCGCGTGCCCGGGCGAGGTAGCCCTCTGGCAGGTCGATTACGCCTGCCTCACCCTTGATGGGTTCGACGAAGAGCGCGGCCACCGTGCCGTCGAGGGCAGCTTCGAGCGCTTCGATGGTGGAGTCGATGTGCTCGACGCCACCCGGCATTGGCAGGAACGCTTCCTGCATGGTGGGCTTGCCGGTGAGGGCGAGCGAACCCATCGTGCGGCCGTGGAAGGCGTTCTTCAGCGCAAGAATTTTGGTGCGGCCATCGCGCGAGTTCAGGCGGGCCAGCTTGAAGGCGGCCTCGTTCGCTTCGGCGCCCGAGTTGCAGAAGTAGGCCCGACCCTCGGGGCCGGCGCCGGTGATGCGCTTCAGGCGCTCGGCCAGCTCGAGCTGCGGGCGGGTCGAGAAGTAGTTCGAGACGTGCGCGAGGGTACTGACCTGGCGGGTGACGGCGTCGATGAGCACCGGATGCGCGTGGCCGAGCGAGTTGACGGCGATGCCGGCCAGAAAGTCGAGATATTCCTTCTCGTTCTCATCCCACACGAAGGCACCGCGACCGTGCGTGAGCATCGCCAGGGGCGTACCCATGGTGCGCATCATCGAGTTATTGAACGTGTCGATCCACGGGGTGGTCACGGGGTTTCCCTCTCAATTGAAATATGCGGTTCTGAAATGCCTGATTCGAGGCCGCGCACGACCTCGGTGCCGATGCCGCTCTGGGTGAACACCTCGAGCAGTATCGAGTGCGGGGTTCGGCCGTCGATGATCGCGGCCTTCGCCACTCCCCCATCGACCGCCTCGAGGCACGCCGCCATCTTCGGGATCATGCCCGACTCAAGGCTCGGCAGCAGGGCGCGCAGCTCTTCAGAGTCGATGACAGAGACGAGCGAGTCTCGGTTCGGCCAGTCGGAGTAGAGGCCCGCAACGTCGGTGAGAATCACCAGCTTGGCTGCCCCGAGCGCTACGGCGAGCGCCGCAGCGGCCGCGTCGGCGTTGATGTTCAGTACCTGCCCCGGCTCGTCGCGGTCGGGCGCGATCGAGGAGATGACCGGGATACGGCCGGCCGCGATGTGCTCCAGCACGGCCTCGGGGTTCACTCCGACGACATCGCCCACCAGGCCGAGATCGACGGTCTCGCCGTCGAGCTCGATCGTGCGGCGCTGGCCCTCGAACAGCCCGGCGTCTTCGCCCGAGATCGCCGTGGCGAGTGGGGCGTGTTCGTTGATGTGGCTGACGATGTCCCGGCTGATCTGCCCGGTGAGCACCATGCGAACGACATCCATCGCCTCGGGGCTGGTGACACGGTAGCCGCCACGGAACTCGCTCTCGATGCCGAGGCGGGCGAGCATCCGGGAGATCTGAGGGCCCCCGCCGTGCACAACGACCGGTCTGATGCCCGCGTAGCGCAGGTACACCATGTCTTCGGCGAAAGTGCGCTGCAGGTCGGGGTCGACCATCGCATTGCCGCCGAACTTGACGACCATGATCTGGTCGTGAAAGGCCTGCAGCCACGGCAGTGACTCGATGAGCGTTGCCGCCTTCGCGGCGGCGAGTTCGTGGTCGAGGGTCGTCATCAGCTGGCGTACGCGCTGTTCTCGTGCACGTAGTCGTGAGTGAGGTCGTTCGTGTAGATCGACGCGACCGCGTCACCCGAGTGCAGGTCGATGAGCACGGTGACGGCGCGCGGCGTGAGGTCGATGAGGTCGCGGTCTTCGAACGGCTCGCCCGCCTTGCAGATCATCACGCCGTTGATGGTGACGTCGATGTTGTAGGGGTCGAACGTTGCCTCGGCCTCGCTGACGGTGCCCACGGCAGCGAGCACACGGCCCCAGTTCGGGTCGTTACCGAAGATGGCGGCCTTGAACAGGTTGCTGCGCGATACCGAACGACCCACGGTCACGGCCTGGTCTTCGGCTTCGGCGTTGACCACGGTGATGGTGATGTCGTGGCTGGCCCCCTCGGCATCGGCCTGCAACTGCAGCGCGAGGTCGTGGCAGAGCCCGGTGAGGGCGGCCGTGAAGGTGGCTTCGTCGGGTACGACTCCGGATGCCCCACTCGCCATGAGCGTCACGGTGTCGTTGGTCGACATGCAGCCGTCGGAGTCGAGTCGGTCGAACGTCACTCTGGTTGCCGCGCGGAGGGCCCGGTCGAGGGCTGCCGCGGGCAGGTCGGCATCGGTCGTGATGACGACGAGCATGGTGGCGAGGCCGGGAGCGAGCATACCGGCGCCCTTCGCCATACCGCCGATCGACCATCCATCGCCCGCGGCGACCGACTGCTTCGCCTTCGTATCGGTAGTCATGATGGCGAGAGCCGCATCGGTGCCGCCATTCTGGGTGAGGGCGGCGACAACGCCCGGCACTCCCCCGACGACTCTGTCGCGAAAGACCTGGTCGCCGGTTCCGATGAGGCCGGTCGAGCACACGATCACGTCGCCGGCCGACACTGAGAGCGCTTCGGCCACCGCCTCGGCCGTGGCGTGGGTGGTCTGAAAGCCGAAGGTACCCGTGTAGCAGTTCGCTCCGCCCGAATTCAGGATGACCGCCGACACCGAGCCGTCACGAATGACCTGCTCAGACCAGAGAATCGGGTTGGCCTTGCAGCGGTTCGAGGTGAAGACGGCGGCGGCCGCGGTGCTCGGACCGCGATTGACCACCAGCGCGAGGTCGCGGTCTCCCGACGATTTGAGGCCGCGGGCGATGCCGGCCGCTTCGAATCCGGCGGGGGCTGTGACGCTCACGAAGGTACTCCTGGGGGTCTGGGGGCGGGCTGGAACGAAAGTGTGTGAAGCCAAACTGGCCGGGCCGAACGTCGGTGTTCACCGAGTGGGTGGGCCGAATGTGTGCGCACCGAACTCACGGGGCCAGGCCGTTCAGGGGCAGGCCCAGCGTCTCTGGCAGCCCCAGCGCGATGTTCGCCGACTGGATGGCCGCGCCCGCGGTGCCCTTCACGAGGTTGTCGATCGCGGTGACCGTGACCACGCGGTCGGCAGCCTCGTCGACGGCGATGCCGATGAGCGCGGTGTTGGCACCGATCACGTCGGACATGCTCGGAAACTGGCCCTCGGGCAGCACGTGCACAAACGGCTCGTCAGCGTAGGCGTTGACCCAGGCCGAACGCACGTCGTGGGCGCTGATGCCGGCGGCGAGCCGCGCGGTCGAGGTGGCGAGGATGCCACGGGCCGCGGGAATCAGCACCGGGGTGAACGACACCGTGACCTTCGTACCGGCGGCCGCGCTGAGGTTCTGCACGATCTCGGGGTTGTGTCGGTGGGTGCCGCCCACGGCGTACGCGCTGGCCGAGCCGAGAATCTCGCTCGCGAGCAGGTTCGTGCGGAGACTCTTGCCGGCGCCCGACGGCCCCACCGCAAGAACGGCCACGAGATCGACCGGCTGGATGACCCCGGCACGCAGACCCGGCGCGAGCCCGAGGCTGATAGCGGTCACGTTGCAACCGGGCACAGCGATGCGTTTCACACCGACGAGCTGTGAGCGCTGCTGCGCATGGTTCTCGATGAGAAGCTCGGGCAGGCCATAGGGCCACGCGCCGAAGAAGTCGCCGCCGTAGAACTTCGCCCAGTCGGCCTCATTGGTGAGCCGGTGATCGGCCCCGCAATCGACGACAAGGGTTTCAGGGTCGAGCGTTTCGGTGATCACGCCCGATTTACCATGCGGCAGCGCCAGAAACACGATGTCGTGCCCGTTCAGGGCAGCGGTCGTTGTCTCGCTGAGAACGAGGTCGCCGTACGAGCGCAGGTGCGGGTGCACCGCCAGCAACGGCTGGCCGGCATTGGTGTTCGCGGTCACGGTTCGCACCTCGAACTCGGGGTGATTCGCCAGGAGCCTCAAGAGCTCGCCACCCGCATACCCGCTTGCGCCCGCTACAGCAACCGAAAAAGACATGCCTCAAATCTACCGCGCCCACGAACGAGCGAAGCGCGCGGCGGTGATGCCTCCGCGCGCCACTCGCTACTCCCGAACGACCGCCCCGAACTGGCGCACAGCCTCTGCGACACCCGCGAGCCGCGAATCGCTCGCCTCGGCCGCGGTGAGGGTGCGGTCTGACGCGCGAAAACGCAAGGCGAACGTGAGCGACTTGTAGCCCTCGTCGATCCCCGTCGAACGGTAGTCATCAACGAGCCGGATGCTCTCGAGGAGCTCGCCCGCCCCGGCAGCCACCGCACGCTGAACTTCGCCGGCGGCCACCGTCTCGGCCACCACCAGCGAGACATCTTGCGTTGCCGCCGGGTACCCCGCCAGCGGAGTGGCCTCAACACTGCGTGCCGCAAGCTCGATGAGCGCGCTGAGGTCGATTTCGGCGACGGCCACGACGCGCGGCAGATGATACTGCTCAGCAAGAGCCGGCAGAAGTTCGCCCACGTAACCCACGAGCACCTCGTCACCGGTCGGCAGTGCCACCGTCACTTCGGCCGTTCGGCCCGGGTGCATCGCTGCGTGACTGCCCTGACGCACCGAGACGGGCACATCGAGCGCGTCGGCGAGCAGCCGCACGGTATCGAGAGCGTCGGCGACGCCCACGGGAATGGCGTTCTGGCCGGGCTGCTTGTCGACCGAGTTGCCAAGGAACAGCAGGCCAACGTGCCACGGCTGCGGCGGAATACTCGCGTTCAGTTCGGCGAGCGTCTCGGCAGAGGGCAAGCTGGCACCGAGTGGAACCTCGGTCACCCCGTAGGTCACACCTGGTTCGGGAAGGAAGACAGCACCGACCTCGAAGAGAGCGAGGTCGGTGAGACCGCGCGACAGGTTGCGCCGAGCGATGTCGATGAGCCCGGGCAGGGTCGACGTGCGAAGGAACGGCGATTCAGCGTCGAGTGGGTTGGCCAGCTTGATCGCGGTGACGGGGGAACCGTCGGCTGAGCCGAAGACGGTGTTCAGCTCGGCATTCACGAACGGCGAGCCAAGAACCTCGGTCGAACCGCTGGCGGCCAGAGTGTCGCCGGCGAGCCGTCGAAGCTTCTGCTCGCGGGTGAAACCTCGACCAGAGGGAGCCACCGGAATAATGCTCGGAATACGCGCGTACCCCACGATGCGCGCGACCTCTTCGGCCAGCGTCGCCTTGTGGGTGAGGTCGGGGCGCCAGCTCGGGGGCGCGACGAGCAGACCGTCGTGCGCGTACTCGAGCGTGGCACCGATCTCGATGAGCGAGTCGGTGATCTCGGCGTCGGTGTAGTCGACACCAACGAGGCTCGAGATGTACGCATCGGGCAAGAAGATGGGGGTGAGCTGTTCGTGCGCGTGATACCGAGAGCCGAGCGAGTCGGCGTGGCCGCCGGCGAGTTCTTCGATGAGCTGAACGGCTCGTGCCGCAGCAGCAGCAGCGACCTCGGGGTCGACTCCGCGTTCGAAACGTTTTGAGGCTTCGCTCGGCAGTTTGTGGCGCCGAACCGTGCGTGCGATGGTCACCGGGTCGAAGTTGGCCGCTTCGATGAGCACATCGACGGTTTCGTCGGTGATCTCGGTCGAGAGACCGCCCATCACCCCGGCCAGGCCGATCGCGCCACTGGCGTCGGCGATGACCAGGTCTTCACCGTCGAGTGTGCGCACGTGCGAGTCGAGCGTCGTCAGGGTCTCGCCGGGCTCAGCTCGGCGCACGACGATCGGGCCGTCGAGACGGTCGAGGTCGTACCCGTGCAGCGGCTGCCCGAGCTCGATCATGACGTAGTTCGTGATGTCGACCAGCAGCGAGACCGACCGGATGCCGGCGAGTTTCAGCCGCGCGATCATCCATGACGGGGTGGCGGCCGCAGCATCGACGCCGCGCACGACGCGCGTGACGAAAACGCTCGCGCCGACGCGGCCACGGATGGGTGCACGATCATCGATGGTCACCTCGACTCCCGAGTGGGCATCGAGATCGGCGGTGGCGCTCTGCAGCTCGACCGCGGGGTCACGGAACACCACGCCGGTGGCGTGCGCGTACTCGCGCGCGATTCCGCGGATGGAGAAGGCGTACCCGCGGTCAGGGGTGACGTTCACCTCTACTGCGGCGTCGTCGAGGCCGAGCAGGTTGAGCGCATCGGTGCCGACCTCGGGGTCGAGACCGAGGCTCGCGAGTCGCAGAATACCGTCGTGTTCTTCGCCGAGGCCGAGCTCACGCGCCGAGGCGATCATGCCGTCGGAGATGTGGCCGTAGGTCTTGCGGGCGGCGATGGCGAAGCCCCCGGGCAGAACGGCGCCGGGGAGGGTCACCACCACTTTGTCACCCACGAAGAAGTTCGGGGCTCCGCACACGATGCCCCGAACATCCGCCCCGCCGTCGGCAGCAGCGACGCCCGGTGGGGCCACTCGAACGCTGCACCAGCGGATGGTCTTGCCGTTCGTCTGGGGCTCTTCGGAGAATTCGAGCACCTCACCGACCACGACGGGGCCGTCGATGTCGAAGTCGTGGGAGCCCTCTTCTTCGAGCCCGACGCTCACCAGCGCAGCGTGGATGTCGTCGACCGACGTACCGACCGGAAGTTCGACGAACTCTGAGAGCCAACTAATGGGAATACGCATGAACCTAGACCACCATTCCGAACTGCTGGCTGAACCGCACGTCGCCCTCGACCATGTCGCGCATGTCGTTCAGGTTGTTGCGGAACTGCAGAGTTCGTTCGATACCGACACCGAAAGCGAAGCCCGAGTACTCGTCGGGGTCGATTCCGGCAGAACGAAGCACGTTCGGGTTGACCATGCCGCAGCCACCCCACTCGACCCACCGCGCGCCACCCTTCGCGCCTGGCTGCCAGACATCCATCTCGGCACTCGGTTCGGTGAACGGAAAATAGTTGGGGCGCAGGCGAATCTTGGCTTCGTCGCCGAACATCTGGCGCGCGAAGAACTCGAGCGTGCCGCGCAGGTGCGCCATAGTGAGGCCCTTGTCGACGGCGATGCCCTCGATCTGGCTGAAGACAGGGGTGTGCGTCGCGTCGAGTTCGTCGGTTCGGTACGTGCGGCCCGGCGCGATGACGTAGACGGGCAGCTCGCGCGTCAGCAGTGAGCGCACCTGAACCGGTGACGTGTGCGTGCGCAACAAGAGGTGCGATGAAACAGGCTCGACGAAGAATGTGTCTTGCATCGCGCGTGCCGGATGATCGGGGTCGAAGTTCAGCGCATCGAAGTTGAACCACTCGTTCTCGAGTTCGGGGCCCTCCGCCACCTCCCAGCCCATGCCGACGAAGATGTCGCCCACCTTGTCTTGAAGCAGCGACAGCGGATGACGCGCACCCAGCTTTTTGCGCACCGGCAGCGCCGTGACGTCGACCGCCTCCGCCGCGAGCTGCGCTGCACTCTCGAGCGCCACGACGTCGGCCTCTTTCGCCGCGAGAGCCTGGTTCACCCGGCCGCGCGCCTGCCCCATGAGCTTGCCGGCGGCAGCCTTCTGGTCGTTCGGGAGGCTCTTGAGCTGGCCGTTCAGCCGCGACAACGGCGACGCTTCGCCCGTGTGGGCGATGCGCACCGCCTTGAACGTGGCGGTGTCGCTGACGGCGTCGATGGCGGCCAGCGCGCTGGCAACCGCCTCGTTGACGGAATCTTCGGTGAGAACTACGGGAGTGGGATCTGACACGAGACACAAGTTTAGCGGCGATGCCGCGCCACGGCAGGCGCTCGGCACGACCTGTGGAAAGCCGGCCGAGCACGTGCCACTGGGGAGAACGGTCAGCGCGCCTCGTGCTGCGCGAACGCGCTCTCGTAGAGGCATACCGACGCCGCCGTGGCGAGGTTCATCGACTCGGCCTTGCCGTAGATGGGCACAGAGATGGAGCGGTCGGCGAACTTGAGGTCATCGTCGGTGAGCCCACGCGCCTCATTGCCGAACAACCATGCGGTCGGCGCTTCGAGCAACCCGGTTGAGCGGATCTCCAACAGGTTGTCGCCCTTGATATCAGCGGCGAGTACCTGCATACCGGCTTCGAGCGCGCGGCGGCGCACATCGGCAAGAGTCGCCTCGACAGCGACCGGCAGGTGAAAGAGCGAACCCGTCGTCGAACGCACGACCTTGGGGTTGTAGAGATCGACAGAACGACCCGTGAGAATCACGGCATCGGCACCGGCAGCATCCGCGGCCCGGATGATGGTGCCCGCGTTACCCGGGTCGCGCACCTCTTCGAGAATGGCGATGAGCTTCGGTTTCGCCGCGAAGATGTCTTTGATCGCGGTAGGAAACTGGTGGCAGACAGCGATGAAGCCCTGGGGCGTGACCGTGTCAGACATGGCCTCGAGCACCTGCTCAGAGACGAATTCGACATCGACGCCGGCATCCACCGCGGTCTGCGCGATGTCGGTGTACCGCTCGAGGGCGGTGGGGGTGGCGTAGAGCTCTACTACCAGTTGGGGACTGAAGGCAAGCGCCTCGGCAACCGCCTGCGGCCCCTCCAAGAGAAAGAGCCCGGTCTCAGACCGGGCTCCCTTCTTGGCAAGTTTGGCTACGGCCCGAACACGCGGTGAACGCGGATTATCAAGCATGTAACCAAGTCAAGCAGATATTGAGTTGATTTTCGGCCAAGCTGGCTGCCGAAATTTATGCCTGAGCCGGGCGGGGACCGGCTCAGAATTTACTACAGTGCTGCAGCGTCGACCTTGGGGGCTGACGTGTCTTCGGGCAGTGCTGCCTTGGCGCTGGCAACCAGGGCCGCGAAGGTGGCGGGCTCGGTGACGGCGAGGTCGGCGAGAATGCGACGGTCGACCTCGATGCCGGCCAAGGCGAGGCCCTGGATGAGGCGGTTGTACGTGAGGCCGTTCAGGCGGGCAGCGGCGTTGATGCGCTGGATCCACAGGCGACGGAAGTCACCCTTGCGGGCGCGGCGGTCGCGGTACGAGTAGACGAGCGAGTGGGTGACCTGCTCTTTTGCCTTGCGGTACAGACGTGAACGCTGGCCACGGTAGCCCTCGGCGCGTTCGAGAATTACGCGACGCTTCTTGTGGGCGTTTACGGCCCTCTTTACTCTTGCCATTTCTATCTAATCCTTTATCGTCGTCGCGGTATTACAGGCCGAGGAGCTTCTTGATGACCTTGGCGTCTTGCGGTGCAAGAACCTGGTCGGTGTTCAGGCGGCGCTTGCGCTGGCCCGACTTCACTTCCAGGTTGTGGCGCATGCCGGCCTGCTGCTTCATGACCTTGCCGGTTCCGGTGATCTTGAAACGCTTCTTGGCCCCGGAATGGGTCTTCTGCTTGGGCATAGTTGTCTCCTCGTTGGTGTGAAAAAGTTATTCGGCTGCAGCTGCGGGCTCGGCCACCGTGTCGGCCGGGGCCTCACGGGTCTTCGCTGCAGCGCGTTGGGCGTTGGCCTCGGCTTTGGCCTCTGACTTGTTCTTCAGAGGGCCAATCACCATGACCATGTTTCGGCCGTCGATGGTCGGGCTCGATTCGACAGAACCGAACTCCGAAACGTCTTCGGCAAATCTTTGGAGAAGGCGCACACCCTGGTCGGGGCGTGACTGCTCGCGGCCACGGAACAGGATCATTGCTTTGACCTTGTCACCGGCCTTGAGAAAGCCTTCGGCGCGCTTCCGCTTGGTCTCGTAGTCGTGCACATCGATCTTCAGGCGAAAGCGAACCTCTTTGAGGATCGTGTTGGCCTGGTTGCGCCGGGCCTCTTTCGCCTTCTGGGCGGCTTCGTACTTGAACTTTCCGTAGTCCATGATCTTGGCCACGGGCGGCTTCGAGTTCGGCGCCACCTCAACCAGGTCAAGGTCTGCCTCTTGCGCGAGTTTGAGGGCGACGTCGATACTGACGACGCCAACCTGCTCACCGGCCGGACCCACGAGGCGAACCTCGGGTACTCGTATACGGTCGTTTGTACGGGGATCGCTGATGCGTTACTCCTTTATGAAGCGGTGGGATGTTCGGCTGCACCCTCGGCATGAAACCGGGGCACGCGAAAATGAACCTCACCGCGCAATCGCAGAAAAAACCTGCTCACAACGCACCACACCCTGTCTACCGAAACCTCTTGCGAGGAGCCGGCGGAGTGCAATCAACCCGGTAACCTTATTAGTGGTCAAGCGCGGGTGGGAGAATCTCCACTTTCGCTCTGAAACCTGACAGTCTCAGAGCCGCCTACAAGTCTAACAGACTCTCTGGCCAATACGAAAGAACGGAACACGAATTCCCATGAGCGACGTCTACCCCGACACCGAATCAACCGACGCGGCCCGCGACATCGCCGATGTTCAAGCCGTCGAAGTCATCACCACCACGGCCGTGCATCTCATGAGTGCCGCCGCCGTGAAGGTCGGTCTGGCCGACGATCCCGAACACCAGCTCGACCTCGACGAGGCCCGCAAGCTGATTATCGCCCTCGCCGGCCTCGTCACCGCCGGGGCGCCGGAGATCGGCGATATGCACGCCCGCAGCCTCCGCGACGGCCTCCGTTCGCTGCAGCTCGCCTTTCGCGAGGCCTCGCCCTTCCCCGACGCGATCGGGCAGGGCCCGGGCGAGAAGCTGACCGGTCCGGTCAACTAACTGCCGGGCATCCGGGGCCTACACCTACACCTATACACGCGCCTGTATACGCTTATGCGCCCCTCTTCAGGGACCAATGATCGGTACGACCACCTGGCGCCCCTCAGCGATGATCAGGTCGAGCAACCCCGGGAAGCGTGCGTCGAGGTCTGCGCGGCGCAGGCGGTTCAACCGGCGCGTACCCTCGTCGTACTGGTGCATGACTCCCGACTCGCGCAGAACCTTGAAGTGGTGCGACGAGGTTGATTTTGCAACGGGGAGATCGAAGGTTCCGCACGCGACATCACCGTCGTGCGATGCCAGCGCGGCGACGATGCCCAATCGAACCGGCTCGCTGAGGGCGACCAGAATCGACGACAGGTCGATGTTCTCGACAGTCGGCTGCTCGATGGGGTTCGCGTTTCTACTCGGCACCCTTGAATTATGACATCGTGTTCGACGCTGATCGAACATCAGGCTATGTTCGAGACATGACGAACATCAGTGAACGCTCTGTCGATCTGTCGAACGCCCGGGCCCGCCTCGGCCGCGTGGGTGCCTGGCTCGGGGTGCTCGGGTCATTCACCGCCGAACGCGAAAGGGATGCGGTGGCGCACGTCGAGCGCCTCGGCTACTCGACCCTGTGGGTCACCGAGTCGAGCAAGGAGGCGTTCGCCCACGCCTCGCTGGCCCTGGCCGCCAGCAGCACGCTGACCGTCGCCACCGGAATCGCGAATGTCTGGGCTCGCGAGCCCGAGACGGCCGTGTCGGGTGCGAACACGCTCGCCGAGGCATACGACGGCCGCTTCGTTCTGGGCCTCGGCATCGGTCACGCGAAATTCGTCGAACGCTACAACAAGCCTCTGCAGACCATGCGTTCGTACCTCGACCGGATGCACGAGACCGTTGTCTCCGCGCCGGTCGCGGTCGATCCCGTGCCGTGGTTGATCGCGGCCCTCGGCCCCAAGATGCTCGAACTGGCCGGCGCCCGGGCAGAGGGATCGCACCCCTACTTCGTGCCCGTCGAGCACACCGCCCGGGCGCGCGAGACGCTCGGGTCGGCGCCCCTGCTCGCGCCGGAGGTCGCGGTGGTTCTCGACGCGACGCCCTCGAGCGCCCGAGCGACGGCCCGGCGGTACATGGAGCTCTACCTGCAGCTTCCCAACTACACGAACAACCTGCGCACGCTCGGGTTCACCGACGACGACCTCGGCGACGGCGGCAGCGACCGGTTGGTCGACGCTGTGATTCCGTGGGGTTCGGTCGATCAGATCAGCGCCCGCATCGCCGAACACTTCGAGGCCGGGGCCGACCACGTGTGCATCCAGCCGCTCGACTACACCGAGAACGCCGGGCTGGATGCCCTGGCCGAGCTGGCCCCGGCCCTCATGCCCTGATCGTTACCGCACACCGGGCGGGCGTGGGATACGTTGTGATCAGCAGGCGGCGCGGGGCACGCCGGATCGATCGACAGGGGCAGCAGATGATCACGACGACGGGTGCGGCGGAGGCACGTTCTTCGGCGGTTGGCAGGGCTGCGAGTGGCAGGGCTGCTGCCGCTGCACGAAACGTGCGAACCGGGGCCTGCGCCACCGCCCACGGCGGGGCGTTGCGTCGTCTCATCGGCGCGGCGGTCACCGCCGGCGTGCTGCTGGGGGTCTCCGGATGCGCAGGGTTCGGCTCGACGGTTCCGACGGCTGGCCCCACAACGGCAGTTTCAGCACCCACGACTGCCGCGAGCAGCCCTGCGCCGACCGCCGACGCTCTGGGCCCGGGGGCGACGCCGTCAGGAACGGGCATCCCGTCACCGACGATCACCGCTGCGACCGAGGCCATCGACCTGACGAAGCCCGGCACCTGGCTGGTCGACTACACGGGCATCGGCCCGGCCCGCATCACCGATACGGTCGGCGAGGCCCGCGCAAGCCTGGCCTCGCTGCCGGAAGAGGCTTACCAAGGCTGCAACGCGCACGTCTTTGAGGCGACCGCCAACGGCAATGTTCGAGTCGCAATCGGTGCGCGCGGCCCCGGCGAGACCGATGATCAACCAGTCTCGATTCTGTTCGCAGGGGGCGGCGGCCAGCCCGAGAGCCGGCAGATCTCTCCGCACACCGCGAAGGGCATCAGTACGGGATCGACCGAGGCCGACGTTCTGGCGGCGTACCCGGGCATCACCGGGCACCCCACGAAATACGAGGGCATGGTCTACGAGATGACCAACGGCGACAACGTGTGGTTGTCGTTCGTCGTCGACCACAGCATCGTCATCGACCTTCAGGTCTCGACCGGAACATGGGACCAGCAGAGCTACTGCGATTGAAGGTGGGCGGCAGTCTGCAGCGGCACGGCGGCGGGGCGATCGAGTCACCGGTCGAGCGGCTGAGGGCGCCAAAGCTGAGCGGGCGAAGTCTGCTACAGATTCGGCCGCAGCAGTAGCCCTTGGTGCCAAGCCGTGTCGTGTCAGCCGCCCACCTCATACTGGGTGAACTGCGGCACGCTGATCGCGGCGAACACAGGAGGCGCAGTGCAGCGAGTGCGATGGATGTTCGCGGGCCAGCTCGGTTCGCAGTTCGACGACGGCGGTCCGGTGCTCCTCATCGAGGCGCGGTCGGTGTTCGAGCGGGCACCGATGCACCGGGCGAAGGCGCATCTGCTGCTCTCGGCGCTGCGACACCGGGCGCAGGAGCTCGGCGACCGGGTGGAGTTTCACCAGGTTCAGACGTACGGCGAGGTGGTCGAGGGGCGGCGTGATCTGCAGGTGGTGGATCCGACGTCGTACAGCGCGCGCCGGTACGTGCGGCGGCTCGGGGCCGAGGTGCTGCCGAGCCGCGGGTTCGTGACGAGCGAGACCGACTTCGCCGAGTGGGCGGCGAGCCGGGGCAAGGGGCGACTGCTGTTGGAAGACTTCTATCGGTGGGTGCGGGGGCGAACGGGCATCCTGATGGAAGGCGATGCGCCGGCAGGTGGGCAGTGGAACTACGACCACGACAACCGCCAGGCACCGCCGAAGAATGCCGTCACACTTGGGCTGCCCGAGCCGTGGTGGCCCGTCGAAGACGACATCGATGCGGGTGTGCGCGACGATCTCGACCGCTGGCAGGCGGAGGGAACCGCGACCTTCGTGGGCTCCGACGGGCCGCGCCGGTTCGCGGCCACCGAGACCGAAGCGCGGGCCGCGCTGGCCGATTTCGTCGAATCGCGCCTCAACGATTTCGGGCCGTTCGAAGACGCCACGCTCACCGGAGACTGGAGCATGGCGCACTCTCTGCTCAGCGCGCCGCTGAACCTCGGGCTGCTCGACCCGCGCGAGGTGGTCGACACCGTCGAAGCCGAGTACCGGGCGGGGCGCGCACCACTCTCGAGCGTCGAAGGGTTCGTGCGCCAGATTGCGGGGTGGCGCGACTATATGTGGCATCTGTACTGGTATTTGGGTGAAGCGTATTCCACTTCGCACAACGCCCTCGCCGCTACGACGCCGCTTCCGCCCGAATTCACGGCGCTCGACGCTGAGGCGATCACGGCGAACTGTCTCAGCCACAGCATCGACGGGCTGCGGCAGCACGGCTGGGCCCACCACATCCAGCGCCTGATGGTGATCGGAAACTGGGCACTGCAGCGCGGGTACGACCCGAAACAGCTCAACGACTGGTTCGTCAACATGTTCGTCGACGGCACTCCGTGGGTCATGCCGGCGAACGTGATCGGCATGTCGCAGCACGCCGACGGGGGCATCGTGGCGACGAAGCCGTACGCCTCCGGCGGCGCGTACATCTCGAAGATGAGCGACTACTGCGGGCCGTGCCGGTACAACCCCAAGGTGCGCCTGGGGCCGGATGCCTGCCCGTTCACCGCCGGCTACTGGGCGTTTCTCGACCGTACCGAACCGGTTCTGCGCACCAACTTTCGCATGGCGCAGCCGCTCGCCGGGCTGCGGAGGCTGTCAGATCGCGCCGCCGTGGTGGCTGTCTCTTATACACATCT